>JAISSE010000184.1 GCA_031273285.1 Prevotellaceae bacterium | reverse complement strand
TATGATACCAATGGAACATTATTTGATTATCAGTATGGTAATGTTTTTTGCAGGGATATACGGTTTTATCGCCCGCAAGAATCTGCTCGCCATATTGATTTCGCTTGAGTTGATACTCAATTCGGTAGAGATTAATTTCAGCGTATTCAACCGTTATCTTTATCCCGAACATCTGGAGGGAATGTTTTTCAGTCTGTTCGGCATTGCTGTTTCGGCAGCGGAAACGGCGGTAGCTATCGCTATTATTATCAATGTATACCGAATCAGACAGGATATAGATGTACGACATATCGACAAAATGAAACATTAAAAAGGATTGGCATGGAGTTTACTTTACTGATATTGATTATTCCGCTTTTTATGTTCCTGTTTTTAGCACTGGCAGGGCATAAATTGCGCGCGGGTATTGCAGGCGTCACGGGAACGGTTGGTATGGCGGCAGCTGCAATACTGTCATACATAACCGCTTACTCTTATTTTTTCGATGCAGGCAAAATTGACGGCATTTACCGGAAAATAACGCCTTTTTCTATCGAATGGCTGCGTTTCAGCGATAAACTGCACATTGATCTGGGTATTCTGCTCGACCCGATTTCGGTGATGATGCTGGTTGTCATAACCACCGTATCGCTTATGGTTCACCTGTACAGCATGGGGTACATGCGTGGGGAAAAAGGTTTTCAGCGTTATTATGCCTTTTTGTCGCTTTTCAGTTTTTCGATGCTGGGGCTGGTGGTTGCCACGAATATCTTCCAGATGTATGTTTTCTGGGAACTGGTGGGCGTCTCATCCTATTTGCTGATAGGATTTTACTATACAAAACCATCGGCTGTGGCGGCATCCAAAAAAGCGTTTATCGTAACCCGCTTTGCCGACCTCGGATTTTTGGTCGGCATCCTGATATTATCCTTCTACACAGGTACATTCGACTTTGATTTGCTGACAGCCGACAACGGTTCGCTGGTGATTGATTCGACTGCCGGCGCTTCGTTTATGGGACTTTCGGCGGCTACCTGGGCGATGACTCTGATTTTCATGGGCGGAGCAGGAAAATCGGCTATGTTTCCCCTGCACATCTGGTTACCCGACGCAATGGAAGGTCCGACGCCCGTTTCAGCCCTGATACACGCTGCCACAATGGTAGTTGCGGGAGTGTATCTGGTAGCGCGACTGTTTCCCGTTTATGTCTTCGCCACGCCGGAAACGCTTGCTTTGATAGCCTACACGGGAGCTTTCACCGCACTGTTTGCCGCAGTTATTGCTATCGTACAGACGGATATAAAGCGTGTGCTGGCATTTTCGACCATATCGCAAATTGCATATATGATGGTCGCTCTGGGTGTTTCGGATTTCGGAGGACACGACGGACTCGGCTACATGGCGTCCATGTTTCATTTGTTTACGCACGCATTCTTCAAAGCATTGTTATTCCTTGGCGCGGGAGCGGTGATACACGCCGTTCACAGTAACGAAATGGGAGAAATGGGCGGACTGCGTAAATATATGCCGGTTACAAACATAACATTTCTCATCGCCTGTCTTGCCATTTCGGGAATACCTCCTTTCTCCGGATTTTTCAGCAAGGATGAGATATTAGCCGCAGCAAACCATCACGACGGAATATTATATGCAGTATTGCTGGCAGTTGCCGGATTGACGGCTTTTTACATGTTCCGCCTGTATTTCGGTATTTTCTGGGGCAAAGAACGCGAATATCGCCACAAACCGCACGAAGCGCCATGGATTATGCTGATTACTCTGGTGTTTCTTGCCGTGCTGTCGTGCGTTACGGGATTCGTTCCTTTTCCCGAATTTGTAAGCAGCGACGGAAAAGCATTTGCCGCTCATATCGACTGGAGTATCGCCCTGTCCGGAACACTTGTTGCCCTGACGGGAATCGTTTTTGCCGGAATTTTATACCGAAAGGACAGTGAGAAACCTGCAACGATAGCTGCCGGACTGGGAGCGCTTTATACCGCCGCCGTGAAAAAATTCTATCTCGACGAAATCTGGCTGTTCATCACCAAAAGGGTTGTTTTCAGATATATATCCGCTCCGATAGCATGGTTCGACAGACATGTTGTGGACGGAACAATGAATCTTGCGGGCAGGGCTGTCGAAAAACTTGCATGGGCGATACGCGATTTTCAGTCGGGAAAGGTACAGACATACGCCTGGGTATTCATTATCGGCACTTTAATCGTTACGGTGTGGGCATTATTTCTGTAATATTTTACACGAATAACAGGATATGTTTCCCTGTATTATTTTACAAGATTAACAGGATTTGCAGGATTTACATTTTACACGATTAACAGGATTTGCAGGATTTACGGTAATCGCAAAAACATACGGAAGTATCATGTAAATCCTGAAAATCATGCTAATCGTGTAAAAAAACATGATTTACACGGAAGTATCATGTTAATCCTGAAAATCATGTTAATCCTGTGAAAAACTAAAATCCTGTGAAATCAAACCCGTTTTGCCACCCTGGCTTTTAACAGTCTGTCACGGATTTTGATGAATATTTCGGTATCCGTCTTTGAATATTCTACGCCGACGTATCCCATTCCTATACCGATTTTCCGTGAAGGAGACACTGTTCCGGAAGTAACTTCGCCGATATTTTCTCCGTTTTGATTGCATATTTCGTAATGCTGACGCGGAATGCCTCTGTCAATCATGTCGAAAGAGATTAATTTTCTTTTGACGCCTTCGGATTTTTGTTTGAGCAACGTCTCCTTATCAATGAAATCCCTGCTGTCGTTAAATTTGACTATCCAGCCCAATCCGGCTTCCAGCGGCGATGTTTCGTCCGTAATATCATTTCCGTACAGGC
>JAISSE010000173.1 GCA_031273285.1 Prevotellaceae bacterium | reverse complement strand
GTGCGACCCCGAAGGGGTCGAATTAAAACACAACACCTGTTTTCTATAAACATGCGATGCCTTCGGCATCATGACGCGAAAAGCATGTATCATGTCTGGTATAATATTGTATACTAACACAATAAAAATTATAAACAGATGAAAACGATGTTGTGTTTCAATTCGACCCCCTTCTACAGAGTTGAGAGATATTTTTCACTCTCAACTCTCAACTCTCAACTCTCAACTCTCAACTAACATGTGACCTCTTCGAGGTCGAATTTCATATCCGGTATAGGTTATTTACTTTTTTCTTAATCGGCGCAATCAATCAAATACATATACATATCTAAACATCATATTTCTCCGCCGCAATATTGCGTCTTCGTTTATTTATTTTTCATATTGAGCGAATACAACGCGCCTGCCAGATAGGCAAGCGGAGCATTCCAGTTGATAGCCGTTTCGTTGGATGCATAACTGCATTGCGCGTCGATATAGCTTAGCGCAGGTTTGTCCGCAACCACATAATTGCGGCATCCGTCGCGCACATCCTGCCCGCCGGCATTCGGACCTCCGACTACCATTCCCGGTATCGGCACTGCGATTTTATCCGATTCGGAAGGTCTGTGATGCGGATATTCGGGACTTTTATTTCCGAAGCCGGTTACGAACGACATCCCCAGCGGATTGCGTCCCAGAATGTAATCCAGAGCAGACTGTGCGGCTTCGACAAATTCCCGCTCGTGAGTAAGATAATAGGCGTGCAGCATCAGAATAGCCTGATTGGCAATCACCGAGTTGGAACCCCAGATGAAGTCGTTTTCGGTCATCGAAAGTCCGTAGCCCGAATTTTTTACCGTATTCAGCAGCAAACGCGCCGATTTCAGCAAACTTGCCCGCGCCGCCTCAACCCTTTTTTCGCCGAATATTTCAGGATGACGAACAATTTCGAAGAAGCCGAGCATGACCACATCTTGCCAGCTTGCCGCGGAAGCGTACAGACCGGCGCTGTTGACAACCTCATCCGGAATATCCCGATATGCCGAATCGACGAGCGCCATTGACACTGCCGCCCACATCCTCTCGTCGTTCACGTTTCTGTCGCCGTATTCGCCCGTATTCATCCCTGCCGGCTGCGTGTAATATACTTTCGGATTGTTTTCCGCCCATTCGAATGCCCTGACGGCGGCATGTTTACATGCTGTCGACAGTTTTTCGTCGTAGGGAGCATAGATTTCGGATGCAAGAGCCGTAACCGCGGCAAAATCGTACGATGCGGCAGTGGTTTTCATAACGATATAGCGCTGCGCCGTATCTTCCGCCGGCGTTATGCTTCCGCAGAATACCCCGGTGGTCAGTTTGTGATACACGCCGCCGTCGCTGTCCTGCATCGAAAGCATCCATTCCAGATTCCATTTAATCTCGGCGAGGAGGTCGGGCAAATTTCCGTCTTCGGGAATATTCCACCGCAAGGAGTCATACAGCGGTTGATAGTCCCGATAAAGAGCCAGTAAGGTGTACACGGTGATTCCGCTGTTCACGATATATTTGCCGTAATCGCCAGCATCGTACCAGCCTTTCGGACAGGATACGGGATTAAATCCGACCCTTTCAGGATAAAACAGCACGCAATCATCGGGATGTCCGGCTTCGCGCGCCCATATTCCGGCATGACGGGACGGCAATTCAACGGACGCTCTCTGGTAGTAATACCATTTTAAGGTGCTTTTAATTAAATCGATATAAACATCGGCGCCTATGCGGAACGGTTCCGAAATTCTGTTATCGCCTTCGTAAACGGCAAAAACACCTTCGGCGGTAACATCACTGAAATCAACGATACAGGCAAGTTCGTTGCTTGGTTTCCAGAGTTTGGCTTCCGAAGGGGTCAAAATTTTAACAACGGATGAATCCGTGGTGTTCCGTAAAGTGAGACCCGCTCCCGAAGCGTTCACATAAACGGCTTTTTTTACGGAATGAGGCATGAATCCCAAATGATTTACGTACACTTTGCCTGCATTTGCCAAACCCGCACACATTGCCGAAACCACAAATATCGGCAGTATTTTTTTCATTTTCAACAAATTTAAATTTATACTTTCTTTGATTACGGTTACAAAATTAATATAAATTTTCCGAAGAAGCTATCTCGAAAGAGATTTTTTTAATGCACAAAAAAAATTATTTTTCGAAATAATTCACTATCTTTGCAATCGGAAAATGTTTTCCGATTTTATTAAATTATTTGATTGACAACATAATATACAGTGATTATGAAAAATATTAGTTCTATTTTGCTTGTGTTTTGCGGGTTGTTTTTTGCCTGCAACAATAAACCTTCAGTACAATGGGTTGTTTCCACGCCCGAATTTTCGTGGAAACCACAAAATGCCGACAGCATCAAATTTATTGACGGCGATGTATTTGACGCGGAAGCGGATATTTTGAACCCAAAACAGACGATAGACGGGTTCGGTACATGTTTCAACGAATTGGGATGGACATCGTTGAGCGCTTTAAACGACGCCGACAGAGAGGCTGTCATGAAAGAACTTTTCGAACCGGGCACGGGAGCGAATCTCACCATTTGCCGTATGCCGGTGGGCGCCAACGACTTTTCGCGCAACTGGTATTCATACAATGAAACCGACGGCGATTTTGAAATGAAAAATTTCAGTATCGACAACGATAAGGAAACGCTTATCCCGTTTATTAAGAATGCGTTGAAATACAATTCCGCTCTGCAAATATGGGCGTCGCCGTGGTCGCCTCCAACATGGATGAAATACAACAAACATTATGCGTGTCAGGCACTTGACAACCCGTTCTTCGACCTTTCCTTCACCAACGGTCTTCAACCCGGACAGGAAGGGCGCGAAGGAACAAACATGTTTATTCAGGAAGACGCATATTTCAAAGCATATGCACTGTATTTTTCGAAATTCATCGAAGCCTATCGCAGCGAAAACATCTCGATATCGATGGTTATGCCGCAAAACGAATTTAACTCCTGCCAGCCTTTTCCCAGCTGTACCTGGCTGTCGTCGGGGTTGAACAGGTTTGTGGGCGAATATCTTGGTCCGGCGATGGAGAAACTTGGCGTGGAACTGATGTTCGGCACTATGGAACGTCCGACTCCGGCAATGGTGGACACTCTGCTGCAAGACCCGAAAAGCGGCAAATATATTAAAGGAGTTGGTTTTCAGTGGGCGGGAAAATATGCCATAGGCGCGATTCACGAAAATTATCCCGACATCAAAATCTACCAGACCGAACAGGAATGCGGTAACGGGCAAAACGACTGGGAATTATGCCGTTATTCGTGGGATTTGATGAAACATTATCTCAACAACGGAACAAATGTATACGAATACTGGAACACCTCGCTCGAAGAAGGAGGCATGAGCCGCTGGGGATGGAGACAAAACTCGCTGGTTACTGTAAACAAGGCAGATAAGACCTACAAATTCACATACGAATACTATCTTTTGAAACATCTGAGCCATTATGTACTTCCCGGCGCTCAACGTCTTGCTACTTCAGGCTCATTCTCCAACCTGTTGGTCTTCAAAAATACCAACAACAGTTATGTGATTGTTATACAAAATGATAAAGACACGGAAATTACTCCGTCCGTCAAAATCGGCGAATACGTGATTGCGCCCACATTGAAACCAAATTCGTTTAATACGATAGTAATAGGTTAAAATTTAATTATAATTGAATGAAAACAGACAGCAGAATATTTGAATTAATAAACGAAGAATATGAGCGGCAGGCAGCAGGAATAGAATTAATTGCATCGGAAAATTTTGTAAGCGAACAGGTGCTTGATGCCATGGGGTCGGTTTTGACAAACAAGTACGCCGAAGGTTATCCGGGAGCAAGGTACTACGGAGGCTGCGAGGTCGTGGACAAATCGGAACAGCTGGCTATTGACCGTGTCTGTCGGCTGTTCGATGCAAAATATGCCAATGTTCAGCCTCATTCGGGGGCGCAGGCGAATATGGCGGTATTCATGGCGTGTCTGAATCCGGGCGACACGTTCATGGGACTGGACCTGTCGCATGGAGGGCATCTGACTCACGGTTCGGGCGTTAATATTTCGGGAATGTGGTTTAAAGCGGTTTCGTACGGAGTAAACGAAAACGGGCTGATAGACTACGATGCCATGGAAAAGACGGCTTTGGAGCATAAACCCAAACTGATTGTGGGCGGTGCTTCCGCCTATTCGAGAGAATGGGATTATGCAAGAATGAGAGATATTGCCGACAAAACAGGGGCGTTGTTTATGGTCGATATGGCTCATCCTGCGGGGCTTATTGCTGCCGGGCTATTGAATAATCCGCTTAAATATGCCCATATTGTAACATCCACTACGCACAAGACACTGCGAGGTCCTCGCGGCGGTCTCATTCTGATGGGCGAAGATTTCGAAAATCCATGGAATGTTAAAACCCCGAAAGGACAGGTGAAACTGATGTCGCAGATACTTAATTCCGCCGTTTTTCCCGGCATACAGGGAGGTCCTCTGGAACATATTATTGCCGCCAAGGCGGTTGCGTTTTTCGAAGCGCTTCAACCGGAATACAAGGAATACCAGCTGCAAGTGAAAAAGAATGCCGGCGCCATGTCCAGCGCATTGATAAACAAGGGATATAAAGTTATTTCCGACGGAACGGACAACCATTTGATGCTTGTGGATTTGCGCTCAAAATTCCCCGACCTGACCGGCAAACAGGCGGAAAAAGCTTTGGTAGAGGCAGATATTACCACAAACAAGAATATGGTACCTTTCGACAGCAGGTCTCCGTTCCTTGCTTCCGGCTTGCGATTTGGCACCGCCGCCATCACGACAAGAGGGCTAAAAGAGGACGATATGGAAAATATTGTACTCCTAATCGATAAAATTTTAAAAAATATTGAAAATAAAGGCGTATTGCAAGAGGTTAAAAAAGAGGTAAATACATTGATGAGACCGTTAAAAATGTTCTCCTGGTGAAATTTTTTTTGCAGATTTAAAAAATATGCATACCTTTGCACCTCTTTTTTTATGGTGAAGTTGGGTTCATTGTTCGTGAAAAAGATTTTTTAGTGATATTTTCTGGAGAGGCATCTTCCATGGGAAACTTCTCATATTTTGTTTCAACCCTATTTTTTATTTTCTCCTTGATGCCTCTCTTTTATTATATTTGCCAAACACGAATTCCACAGCAACACAGACAATTAGCAACACAAAATAGACCTAATCAGACAAATTATGGTTCAGGCAAAAACAACAGTGAAAGACAGCCCTGCCTGTGATTATATACATGCCTGACCTCGTCGCTTTTCGAAAATTTGCGCATCATAAAATGGCAATTGCCTAATATATAATGCTATAACGAATTTCAGGGACTCCATTTTGGGTGTCCCTGAAATTTTTGATACGTTTATATCATGTATATTCGTATCTTATCTGTAAGACGGGTGTAATTTTTTGGCAGAATATTCTTCTCTTTTTGGTTTCGGCTTATCCTGCTTAGTGTTAGGACGCATGGAGAGGAGTACGGTGAAGTACCGTAAAACCGCAGGTTAATTGCGAATTAAAAATTACGAATGATTTAACATATTTGTTCACAATGGTTCATGTGGATAATACGTGTAAATACTTTTGTAATTTATTTAATCATCAACAGTTTCACATCCTTTGCGGGAATCGTGAGAGGAGAGGCGATATCGACAAATTCTCCGCTCCACAATTCCTTTGCCGTGTATTGTCTCGATTTGTCCAAACCTGTTCTGTCGAAAGGGATATTGACGATTGTATCCGAACCGCGGTAGTTAAACACCGCATAATATAAACAGCCGTTTTCGTCGGTATGAACGAATTGATTTTCGGCTTTTTCGCTGTTTCCTTCCACCGGACGAAACGACTTGCCCCGCGCCGCGGCATTGACGTCGGCATTGGTCAGATAAGCGGTTGCCCGTTCTTTTACGTCCGCCGCGCCGGCTTCACTGAAATCATCACCGGTTATGAAAAGCCCTGTTATTACGGCAGAAGTGATTCTTGCCCGATTTTCGCCTTCGGAAGCGTCGCGCAGCACAACATGGTCGGCGTCATTGTATTGATAGACACGGTTGAGCCACCAGCCGTACGAAACCGCATTCAGAGTGTATTCCGTATCCCTGATTTTGTTCCATGCATCGCAGGCTATCCGGCGCGATTGTGCATAATGGGCGGGAAACAGCGGAGATATCGACAGATTGACAAACATGTCTCCGAAATACCGGTTCAACAGTTCCATTCCATAGTTGTATGCCTGTATCCCCGTGGATATCTCCGGTTTATACCATTTGTCGGCTTCCATTGCTCCGTGTGTCATGAAATCCATTTTCACATATTCGAAACCGCAGCGGTGAAACAGTTCGGATGTTTTTTTCATCTGGGTTTCAACAGCCGGATGCGTGGGATCGATGGCGTAAGCGCCGTCCAGTTCCTGAGGTTTGCCGTTGGCATACAGATATATATCTTTGTATTTATATTCGGGAACATCGCGCAGGGTGCGTTCGGGACGTTTACCCCAGTCGGTGAACGGCGTCCAGTATATACCCGCAATCTGACCGTTTGATTTACAGTGTCGAACAAAAGAGGTCAATTCTTCTTCGGAAAAAGCGTTCCAGCCGGAATCCAAGCCGATATAGAGCGTACCGTCCTGATTTATAAAATGATTATTTTGCAGATGTGTCTTAAAAAAATCCGAAACTTCCAGAGCTTTTCGGTAGGTCAGATTGAATTGCAGGGCGCCCCAGCTGTTCCATCCGAAAGGCACCGCTTTGTTCCACGCTTTCGGCGGATTTATCACGGCATTTGCCTCGGCATATTCATCCAGTCCGGCACGCCAGTCGTCAAAAAAGCCAAGTAAAATCTGCGGCGATTTTATTTCTTTCCCTTTCAATGCTCCATGCGGTTTGGAATCACGGGTCAATTCGTCGGCAACGCCGCCATAGCACTTGAGTCCCTGCAAGTTGTGACGTGAAGCGGTCAGTTCGACGGCTGTTTTCCAGTTATCGTGTTCGATTGAGCCGATAACAAACCCGTTCCGGCTGTCGTTATTGAAAATCGCGCTGACTTCGTAGCTGACAAGTGTGTCGAAATTTATCGGATGTGATTTATATTGAATCCATTTGTCGTTGTCGAAAGGAACAAACAGGGCGCGACCGTCGTTTGTGTCCGCAACGGCAGGCATGAGGTCGATATTAACCGGCGCCATGTAACCGGACGCTATTTCCGTTTTATAATCCCTTAGCGTAAAATCGGTTCGTATATAATCCCTGTCATCCCGAATATAAAAACACTGTATGATGTCGGGCAGATTTTTTGCCTTGTAGGTGATTTTAAACAGCGTGTTTTCTCCGAACCGGTCGAAACAGGTTGTCCGTTCCGTTTTTACCGAAGTATAATCCCTGCCGGTAATTATCCGGTTATCAATACGGTATGCGACATACAGATTTTCGACAATCGGAACGGAATCTTTCTCGATACTGACGGTGTTTTGCTTTTCGTTAAAAGTCAGTTTCCACTGTCCGACAACCAAAGTTTTGTTTTCCCCGCACGACAACAGGAGAAACAGTGCGCTCAACAGCAATAATAATCGAAATGTTTTCATTTTATATGGCATTTGAAATATACTGAAAATCAATAAACTGCGCAGGGCATTTTTTAATTGTATCTGAAATGTATCTGACATGTTTTCCGCCTCTGCAATCCGCTGATTTCAAACACATTATTTCTTTTGTCGGGGTACCAGGACTCGAACCTGGGACCCCCTGCTCCCAAAGCAGGTGCGCTAGCCAACTGCGCCACACCCCGAATCATCAAATGCGGCGGCAAAGGTAATAATTTTTCATAACAATCATACCGCAGACAATAATTTTTCCCTCTATCGTACTGCTAACTATCTTTCATAGCACCTCAAAAAAAAGATTAACCATTAATTTTTACTCCAACATCTCACCCGCATTGTCGAACTCTTCCCGCCGGTTGGCGACCTT
>JAISSE010000136.1 GCA_031273285.1 Prevotellaceae bacterium | reverse complement strand
AAATCCTGTAAAATAAATGCGAATTTGCGGAAAAACATTAAATTTGCCCTTTGAAAATTATGTTTTAAAAATGTTAACGGCAACCGTAAATATTTGTAAATGTTGGTTAATTGTTGTTTTTTAAAGTTGTATCTCCATAATGAATGAAGTCAAAAAAGTAATTCTTCTCGGTTCGGGAGCGCTGAAAATCGGCGAAGCGGGCGAATTTGATTATTCCGGTTCACAGGCATTGAAAGCCATGCGCGAGGAAGGAATCGAAACCATTTTAATAAACCCGAACATTGCGACGGTGCAAACATCCGAAAATGTCGCCGATAATATTTATTTTCTGCCCGTTACACCTTATTTCGTAGAAAAAGTCATTGAAAAGGAACGCCCTCAGGGCATTTTACTGGCTTTCGGCGGGCAGACGGCGCTGAACTGCGGAGTTAAACTGCAACAGCTCGGAATACTCGACAAATACGACGTCAAGGTTTTAGGCACGCCAGTCAGGGCGATAATCGAAACCGAGGACAGGGAACTGTTTGTCCGAAAACTGGATGAAATCGACATCAAAACCATACGCAGCCATGCCGTAGGGTCGGTGAAGGACGCCCTCGGCGCGGCGGAAGAACTGGGTTATCCCGTCATCGTCAGAGCGGCTTACGCTCTGGGCGGATTAGGCAGCGGTTTTTGCAACAATGCCGACGAACTGACAAAACTCGCCGAAAAGGCGTTTACATATTCAACCCAGCTGCTGATAGAAAAATCGCTGAAAGGATGGAAGGAAATCGAGTATGAGGTTGTCAGAGACAGGTTTGACAACTGTATAACCGTGTGTAATATGGAAAATTTCGACCCTCTGGGAATACACACGGGCGAAAGTATCGTCGTGGCGCCCTCGCAGACATTGAGCAACAGGGAATACCACAAACTTCGCGAACTGTCGATAAAGATAATCAGACATATCGGAATCGTGGGCGAATGTAACGTACAGTATGCACTCGACCCCGATTCGGAGGATTACCGTGTGATAGAGGTTAATGCACGGCTTTCGCGGTCGTCGGCGCTTGCCTCGAAAGCGACGGGATACCCTCTGGCTTTTGTCGCGGCAAAGCTGGCTCTGGGATACGGACTTTTCGAGCTGGACAATTCCGTAACAAAAACCACTCCCGCATTTTTCGAACCCGCTCTGGACTATGTGGTCTGTAAAATCCCGCGCTGGGATTTGAGCAAGTTTCAGGGAGTGTCGCACAAACTGGGCAGCAGCATGAAAAGCGTGGGCGAAGTAATGGCGATAGGCAGGACTTTCGAAGAAGCCATTCAGAAGGGATTGAGAATGATAGGTCAGGGCATGCACGGTTTTGTGGCAAACAGGAAAGCCTCGTCCGACAATCTCGAAAAAGCCCTGTCGGAGCCTACCGACAAACGGATATTCTATATCGCACAAGCCCTGGAAGAAAATGTAAGCGTGGCTAAAATACACGAATTAACCCGGATAGACAGATGGTTTCTCGAAAAACTTCACAACATAATCAGCCTTTCGCACGAGCTGGCGGAACACAACAGTCTGGATACCGTTTCCGACACATTGCTAAGAAGGGCAAAAGTTTTAGGATTCAGTGATTTTCAGCTGTCCCGACTTGTTTTCGACGATGACAGCGAGCAAAAGCTGCGGGAAGTGCGCGAAACGCGGAAATCAAGAGGAATTATTCCATATGTCAAGCAGATAGATACACTTGCAGCCGAATATCCCGCACAGACAAACTACCTCTATCTCACATACAGCGGGATTGCTCACGATGTTGAGTTTACCGACGACGGCAAGTCCGTGATCGTGCTTGGCTCCGGCGCATACCGCATCGGAAGCAGCGTAGAGTTCGACTGGTGCAGCGTGAATGCCCTGCAAACCATCCGCAACAGCGGTTACAAGGGAATTATGATTAACTACAATCCCGAAACGGTCAGTACGGACTACGACATGTGCGACCGTTTATATTTCGACGAATTAAGTTACGAACGGGTTATGGATATTGCGGATTTGGAAAAACCCTACGGCACGGTAATATCCATGGGCGGGCAAATCCCGAACAATCTCGCTGTACGTCTGGCGGATTCCGATGTCCGTTTGCTTGGAACTTCCGCCAAATCAATAGACAGAGCCGAAGACAGGCATAAATTTTCGTCGATGCTCGACGAATTGAAAATCGACCAGCCGAGATGGCAGGAACTGACAACTTTGGACGAAATTCACCGGTTTATTGATTCGGTAGGATTTCCGGTGCTGGTTCGTCCGTCCTACGTTCTTTCGGGAGCGGCGATGAACGTGTGTTCAAACGATACCGAACTCGAACAGTTTCTTAATCTTGCGTCGGAAGTGTCGAAAAAGCATCCTGTTGTTGTTTCCGAATTTATTGTCGATGCAAAAGAAATAGAAATAGACGCCGTTGCCGACAAAGGAGATATAATTGCTTATGCAATATCGGAACACGTGGAATTTGCGGGAGTACATTCGGGAGATGCGACAATACAGTTTCCTCCACAAAAGATTTATATAGAGACAGTCCGCAGAATTAAGCGTATTTCGCGCGAAATTGCGAAAGCGCTGAATATCACCGGACCGTTCAATATCCAATATCTTGCAAAAGACAACGATATAAAAGTTATCGAATGCAATTTGCGGGCGTCGCGCAGTTTTCCGTTTGTGTCGAAAGTCCTGAAACTGAATCTCATCGAGCTTGCAACCAAAATAATGCTGGGCATGGAAGTCGAAAAACCCGAAAAATCGGCTTTCGACCTTGATTATGTGGGAATAAAAGCGTCCCAATTTTCGTTCTCCCGATTGCAGAATGCCGACCCCGTTTTGGGCGTCGATATGGCTTCGACGGGCGAAGTGGGCTGTCTGGGCGACGATTTCTACGAGGCTCTGCTAAATTCGATGCTGTCTTCCGGATATTCAATCCCCAAAAAGAACATCATGCTGTCCACGGGTCCGGCAAAAACAAAACCCGAACTGCTCGAAGGCGCTCGACAGCTAACTCTAAGAGGATACACGATTTATGCCACGGGAGGAACGCACCGTTTTCTGGCAGACAACGGAGTGCCTTCGATACAGGTGCACTGGCCCGATGAAGATAAACATCCGAATGCTTTGGACTTGTTGAAAAACAAACAGATCGATCTGGTCATCAATATTCCCAAAAACTTCACGCAGGGAGAATTGCGAAACGATTATACGATACGAAGGAGCGCGATAGACTACAATATTCCGCTGATAACCAATGCCCGTCTGGCATCGGCGTTTATCAACTCGTTCATCAGATACAATATTGAAGACATAAAAATTAAAAGCTGGAAAGAATACGAATAATAATGTTTAACGATAAAAATACATAAAATGAGAACATTACCCGAAAACTGGGGCAAATTGCCGTTTGCATATCAGCCTACCAATTACAACGTTCGCTGCTACTATCGCGACGGAAAATGGGGAATAGTCGAAACATCCTCGTCGGAACATATCGTTCTGCACATCAGCGCTTCAGCGTTGCATTACGGACAGGAGGCTTTTGAAGGACTGAAGACGTTCCGCGGTCGGGACGGTAAAATCAGGATATTCCGCTGGCAAAACAACTGGGAACGGATGAACCTGTCGGCGAGAGGGATACTGATGCCCGAAGTTCCGAAAGCAATCTTTGAAGAAGCGGTGAAAAAAGTCGTACTCCTGAATCGGGAATTTATTCCTCCCTATGGCACAGGCGCTTCGTTATATGTTCGTCCGCTGCTGATTGGTACGGGCGCCAGACTTGGCGTCGCTCCTGCCGACGAATATTTGTTTGCAGTGTTTGTCAGTCCCGTGGGACCGTATTTCCCGACAGGTTTCAAATGTGTGGACGTCAAAGTGGTTCGCGACGTGGACAGGGCGGCGACTTTGGGTACGGGGCAATATAAAGTCGGAGGAAACTATGCCGCATCTCTTGCTTCGGGAGAACAGGCTCAC
>JAISSE010000126.1 GCA_031273285.1 Prevotellaceae bacterium | reverse complement strand
CACGTTGCCCCTCCTTAGCCTCCTGCGCAAAACACAGATTGCCCGCAAAAATTGCAAATAAGATAATATAAATCCGTTTCATGTCCATTTAATTTATTGGATAATAATCAATTAATTTTCAATTTACTTAATTTTTCCGACGGTAAATTTAGTGAAAAAATTGACAAAAAGGCGAAATCTTATTTTGAGGTGCTATTGCTTCCGGCTGCGCCGTAGCAATGATGGCTACGCCGAACGAAAAGGTCGCCAAGCAGCCCGAAGGGCTTGATTTTCATAACCGCAGGTCATCGACCTGCGGTTATGAAAATCAAGCCCTTCGGGCTGTCGCTACGCCGAACAGAGGGAAAGTCGTAATTTTACTCCATAGCACCTCAAAATAAGATTTAGCCTTTTTCGGCGTTCGACTTCAATTTTTAAATCCTCATTTACAATTAGTAAACTCCGGTTTAAAAATCTGTCTGCCTTGAAAAATCGAGTTTTTAGGAGTTCCCTGTTTTTTAACTATGAAAAATAAACGGGTGCACGACAAAAATCCCATCATCGCTACCCCGTACAAGCGAGCCGAAGGCGAAGCGCACAGGGTTATCAATATTGAAGACCTTCGGTCGTTCTTAACTTCCCAAAATCCTCGCCGTATGCTCCGAATCAAAATCCGCCTTTCAACTCTCAACTCTCCATTCTCAATTATTTCCCTATCTTTGCAGAAAAAAAATTGTTTACGGAAGGCAAAAATAAAAAACGTTTGATATGTCATTTATAAGTCTAACACACATTGTTAAAAGCTATCCCGACGGGGAAAACAGACGGAACGAAACGCTTCGCGGGGTGAATCTGGAGATGGAATCCGGCGATTTTACCGCCGTTACGGGGGCTTCAGGTTCGGGAAAGACGACGCTGCTTTCCATTCTGGGGCTGCTGCTTTTACCCGATGAGGGGAGCTATCTCTTCGACGGCAGGCAGCTGCCGACGTCGGAAAACGAGCGGGCACGGTTGCGCAACCGCAAAATCGGTTTTGTCTTTCAGGAACACCGACTGCTGCCGCAGTATACGGCGCTGGACAATATCCTCCTGCCCGTGCTGGCGACGCAAAAGCAAGCCGATGCGTCGCAGATCGCTTATGCCCGTCGTCTGATGGAGCTTGCCGATATTGCTTCGCTGGAAACAAAATATCCGCATACCCTGTCGGGCGGCGAATCGGGACGGACGGCGCTCTGCCGCGCTCTGGTGATGAAACCCGCCCTCCTGCTCGCCGACGAACCGACCGGACAGCTGGACGCCGTCAGCGCGCGCAACATCATATCCCTGCTCCGAAAAGTCAATGAGGAACTGAAAACGACCATCCTCATGGTTACCCATTCGACGGAAACGGCTTCGGCGGCACACACAGTACTGACACTCGAAAACGGAATACTCGCGTGAAACGGATACGTCTGATAAAAGAAAACCTGCGATTCTACCGACCGTATTACCGGCTGATAGCTCTGGCAACCATGATAACCGTAGCGGTCATTACGGGCAGTCTGATGACGGGCGAATCGGTACGCGCCACTCTGGTCGGACGGGTACACGAACGTCTGGGCGATATCGAAACCATACTGTTCGGACGATATACTTTCTTTGAAAGCGACCTTGCCGGCGAAGCGCTTTTCGAAGGCAGGGCAAGAGCGGTACTGCTAAGCAACGGATTCGTATCGGATGCGGGGCGACTTGTTCCCGTTCAGGTGTGGGGAGTGGACGATAAAACGATTCCTTCGGGAGGAGCGTTAATCAACGGAACTTTGAACGCCGAACTTTCTTTGTCGGACGGCGAAGACCTTGTGCTGCGGCTGCCGGCTACAGGTCTGGCGCCTTCAGGTTCGCTCTTTGTTACGGGAAATTATACTACGGAAGCCCGACTGACGCTTCGGGGGATTGTCGAAGCGGAAGACGGCGGAAATATCAATCTGAAAAACGAGCAGACACTGCCGTACAATCTCTTTATCAACCGTGCGGAACTTGCTTCCATCCTCGATGTCGAAGGAAAAGCCAATCTGCTTCTGTCGGCTGAACCGTTTTCGGCTGCGGAGCTGGATTCCGTATGGTCGCCCGCTTTTGCGGGAATGAGGGTACATGTGCAGGATGATTTTACCGAAATCATTTCCGACAGGATATTCATTCAGCAGGAAGCCGTACAGACGCTTTGCCGCAACAACCCCGACGCAAACCGGCTGTTTTCGTATCTTGCCAACAGTATTCGGACGGACACCGGCAGCATTCCCTATTCGTTCGTTACGGCTATGGATGCCTACAGAGGTAAAACACTGGAAGAAGACGAGATTATTCTGTCGGACTATTCCGCAAAACGGCTGAACGCGAAACCGAACGACGATATTTGTCTCACTTATTATTATACGACCGACAATCTCAAGACCTTGTATGTCGATACCCTGCGGGGACGAGTAGCGGCTATCGTTCCCATAGCGGAACTGATTGCCGACGCCGGGCTGAGCGCCGATTTTCCGGGACTGTCCGACGTGGAACGCTGTACCGACTGGGACAGCGACCTGCCCGTCGACATGAGCCTGATTACTCAGGAGGACGAAGATTACTGGTCGCTCTACCGGACAACGCCGAAAGCAATCCTGCCCTACAAAGCCGTTCGGCACCGGTGGAGCAATGCCTACGGAAGCGCTACCGCCGTTCGGTTTCATTCGCCGCCCGACATGGACGGTCTGGGGGCGGCAATGTTCGGATTACAGCTCATCTATCCACGCGAAGCGGGGCTGGAAGCGGCACGCGGAGGTGTGGATTTTGCCTCGCTTTTCCTCTCGCTGGGATTTTTCGTCATCCTGTCGGCTTTGCTGCTGCTGCTGGTTCCGCTTTCGGAAATGATATATCGCCGCCGCGACGAAATAACCCTGCTTGTTTCGCTGGGCTACACGCGGAAAAGTATCATCCGCATCTTCCGGCGCGAAGCGGTGCCGGCGACGCTGGCGGCGTCCTTAGCCGGAATACTCGCCGGAATACTCTACACCCGGCTGATACTTCTGTTATTGGGCAGTTTGTGGAAAGGAGCGACACATACCGACGGATTTATCCTCTTTCCCGACCCGACCACAATTGTAGCAGGATGGTTTGCCGGAACGGTTGTTTCGCTGTCGGCGGTTTCTCTGGGCATACGGCGCATTTTAACGGGATTTGCCGGCAAACAAAGAAAAACGAAAGTACATTCACTATCCACCAATCACTGTTCACTATCCACCAATCACTGTTCACTGTTCACTAATCACTGTTCACTATCCACTATTCACTGTTCACTAATTATTGCGGGTCTTGCCCTTCTGGTACTTGCGGCAGGCATACATGTTCGCTCGACAGCCTTTTTCATGGCGGCGGGCATGATGCTGACGGTAACTGCCGCCTTTGCGATAGATTATTTGATGCTTTCGCGCGGCGCTCCGGCAGCGACTTTCGGCGAAAGCAAATGGATTTGGGGAGGTTTGCTCGCCGGTCGCAGGCGGGTACGGCTGTCTTTCTTCACTCTGGCAATCGGCGTGTTTCTTGTTTTTTCGGTCGGGTTGAATCGCAAGGGTTTTTCCGACGGTTCGCAACTTGTATCCGCTACGGGAGGCTACACGCTGTGGTGCGAAACGACCGTACCGGTGTATCACAATCTGTCGACGCCGGAAGGCAGAAGCAAACTGTCGCTTGCCGACCTGCCATCCGGCACCGAGATTCTGCAGCTTACCCGTTACGGAGCCGACGACGCCGGATGCCTTAATCTCAACCGCGTATCGCAGCCTTCGGTACTTGGCGTCGATATGCTGTCGGTTCAAAACAGCGGATTTCGTCTGTTGAACACCATCTTTCCCGAAGATACGGACACATTCGCCGCTTTGCGTAAAACGACATCCGACAATGTATATCCCGTTTTGATAGACGAGACGGTTCTCACGTGGAGCCTGATGCGGAAACTTGGCGATACCGTTCGTTACGATGCGGGCGACCGCACCGTCAGCCTTCTGCTGGCAGGCACTCTGGACAATACCGTCTTTCAGGGCAACCTGATGATGGACATACATCTCTTTTCGGAAATATGGAGCGAAGCGGCGGGAAGCGAAATCATTCTTTTTAAAACCGACGTGCAGAAGACGGCGGAAACCAAACGGCTGATAGAACAGGCAATGCACGAATACGGCGTCAGAGTTTCCACCACCGCCGGACGGTTACGGGAATTTAACAGCGTAATCGACACCTACCTCACTATCTTCCTTACGCTGGGCGGTCTGGGACTGTTACTCGGCATCATGAGTTTCGTCATCATACTTAAAAAGGATTTGGTATCGCGCAGAGAGCAGATACGCCTTTGTCGGGCGCTGGGTTTTTCGACGTCGCGAATAGCACGTCTGCTCATCGCCGAAAACCGTATCGTTCCGCTCTGTGCCGTCGTAACCGGAGCAGTGGGAGCGCTGGCGGGGGTAAGCGTCGGCGTGGCGCACATAAGCGTCGGAGTAGCCCTGTCGGCATTTGTTCTGCTTTTGGGGTTGATTGTTTGTATAATTGTATGGATTAATAAATCGGTTAAAACATGTCTGTCGAACGATTAAAAATACTGTTCATCGTGCCGGGTTCGGGCGATGCTTTCTACTGCGGCAACTGTTTTCGCGACAGTCTGCACGCTCACGCCCTGCGGCGGGCGGGTCATGATGTAACCGTCATGCCCCTGTATCTCCCGCTGAAAGACATTTCGTTTTCGGGCGATACGCCTCTGTTCTTTCCGGCGGTTTCGCTGTTTGTCGCCCAAAAGTATTTCGTAAAAAAGAAGATGCCGGGATGGATGGAGAAGCTGCTGAACTCGGATTTTGCACTGAATATGGCGGCGTCGTTCTCCGGAACCACCTCTTCGGCGGGTCTGGAAGACATGACTCTCTCGATGATTACCGGCGAAGGCGGCGTGTTCCGACGTCAGGCGGCTCCTCTGATAAAATATGTCAAAGAACAGGAACAGCCCGATGTCATTCACATCTCAAGCAGCCTGATTATCGGCGTAGCCAAAGCCATACGGCAGGAAATGCCGCATATACCCGTGGTCTGCTCCCTGCAGGACGAGGAGATATGGATAGACTGTCTCAACAAAGCCGACGCGGACGCCGCATGGAAAGGTATTGCCGACAACAGCCGTTATGTCGATCGCTTTGTTGCCTCAAGCCGGTTCTATCGACAGGCTGTCGAAAAACGCCTGCCTTCGCTCAAAGACATCGGGGTGGTGTATCCCGGCGTGGAAATCGAAAAATACGCTTCCGACGAGTATCCCGACCGTCCGGTGATCGGTTTCTTTTACAGGATGAACGAAGCCGACGGAGCGGATATCCTGGCGGAAGCCTTCGTGAAGCTCAAAAGGGAAAATCGGGTTGCGGGACTGAGGCTCCGTATCGGAGGCGGCTATACTTCGCAGGACAAACCTTTTCTTAAACGTGTGAGCCGCATTCTGAAACCCTATGCGGCGGATGTGGAACGGTTCGACACATACAGCCTGCGCCAACATGCCGATTTCTACAGGGGCATAAGCGCAATATCGGTACCCCTGCGCTTCGAGGAAGGGACGGGACTGTATCTTTGCGAGGCATTTGCCGCGGGTCGTCCCGCCGTCGAACCCGACACGGGTTCATTCCGCGAAATAACAGGCGACGCCGGAATACTCTACTCGCCCAATTCGCCCGACATGCTGGCGGAAGCCATTGCAGAACTTTTTACGGCGAAAGGACGATGGGACGAATGTCGGAAAAACGCACTGAAACTCGCCGAATCGCGCTACAACGAAACAGTTCAGGCGGAAGCTCTGTATGCGATATATGCGGGAGTTGAGAGTTGAGAGTTGAGAGTTGAGAGTTGAGAGTTGAGAGTTGAGAG
>JAISSE010000305.1 GCA_031273285.1 Prevotellaceae bacterium | reverse complement strand
GCATTAGTGTATTTTCTAAAATTTTGTGTAAATTTGCAGCATAAAACTTCGAATATTTTTATAGTAGTTTTTGTTTAATTTAATTGTATAGACATTGGAACCTCCGAGTAGCCCGTATTTATTGTCCGACCCGTTTTTAGCGCTAAAATGGGTATTATTAGCCTTTTGTTTATTATTGATTTTGATTTTTGCCGTCGCATCGGGAGTCGTTTTGGCTTTTAAAGATGTTGATGTCAGGCAAAAAGGGAATAGCAGGCAGCAGTTTATTGCCGATAACAATTCGGCGCTTGTCGAAGCGCTGTGGATTGCAAAGACTGTTCTGTTTATTGTTATCGTCCTGTTTGTCCGGTCTTTTCTGTGGTTTTTTTGCCATGGCATCGAAAATATGTATCCGGCTTTGTCGGAAGCGGGTATATATCTGCTTCTGTTGCTTTTGATATTTCTTGCCAAACGTTACGGAACATTAAATTCGCAGAATATCACGTATTTGTATCCTTTCGTCAAAATAGCGTGGCTGCTGTTTTCGCCCATTGTGAAACTTGCGTTTTCGGAAAACAGTCGAGGAAAAAGTGCGGACGAAACATCCGGCGCGTCCGGCGATATTGGAGATCCGCATATATTCGACGCCCTGCAAAACACTGTCGATATTGATGTTAAAGATATTCTGTCGAACAGAATGGATGTTACGGCAGTGGATGTGTCGGTGGATTTCGATACTTTGTACTCCATTGTCGTTGAATCGGGTTATTCGCGACTCCCTGTCTATGAGGATGATTTAGACCATATAAAGGGAATTTTGTATGTCAAGGATTTGTTGCCGCATATCAGAAACGACAAGGATTTTGACTGGGTAAAACTGATTCATGAAGCGTATTTTGTTCAGGAACACAAGAAGATAAACGCTTTGCTCGACGAAATGAAGAAAAAGAAAGTCCACATGGCGATTGTGGTCGATGAATACGGCGGAACAATTGGTATTGTAACACTTGAAGATATTCTGGAAGAAATCGTCGGTGAAATATTCGACGAATCGGACATTGAGGCGGAAGAAACTTTTTATGTGAAACAGAAAGATAACTCCTACTCTTTCAAGGGTAAAACACCTCTGGTGGATTTTTGCAGAATCATGCAGATTGACCACGAACTGTTCGAAAGCACAAAAGGCGACACCGAAACATTAGCCGGATTGTTGCTGGAACTGAAAGGCGAATTTCTGAAAAAGGGTGAAGAATTGACATTGAACGGATTGACATTCAGGGTGGAAAGCGTTGATGACAGAAGAATCGGAAAAATAAGAGTAACAAAAGATGAATAGAAAGACAGGTATATTGTTGTTTTTGCTGTTTGCTTTGGCGTCGTGTGAGAGCTATACGCCAAAGCCAAAGGGATATATGAGATTTGACTTTCCCGAAAAGGAATACCGGCTGTTTGATTCGACGTGTCCGTTTCGGTTTGAATATCCGACATATGGAAACATGGTATCCGCCGAAGAGCATAATTGCTGGTATAATTTGAGTTTTCCTCAATATTTGGCGACGATATATCTTAGTTATCAGCCGATTGATGATAATTTGGCGGAACTTTTGGACGATGCCCATGTTTTTGCCTACAGGCATGATGTGAAGGCAAATGCCATCGAAGCCCGGTTTGTCGAGAATAAAAACGACGATTTGGTGGGATTGTTGTTTGATATTGAGGGAAATGCCGCTTCTTCGGTGCAGTTTTTCGTAACGGATTCAATCAATCATTTTTTGCGCGGTTCGTTGTATTTTTACACTGCGCCGAACAGTGATTCTTTGGCTCCCCTGATAGATTTTTTTAGAGCAGATATAGAACATTTAATTGAAACAGTGGATTTTAAAAATCAGTAATTATGCCATTATATTCGATAGAAAAAGTAGATGGAGAAGGTTTTCTGGCGCTATGGGAAATCGCTGAAACACAGGAAGAACTGATAAAATCGAGTTCCATTCCGGACGAGGAACTGGAAACGATATTGCAGTATCCGAGTGCGAGAAGGCGATTGGAACAGCTGGCAGTCAGGTCTTTATTGAATCAATGTTTCACGCGAAAGCAATATCTCGGATATGAGGAAAATAATCGTCCGTATCTGAAAAACTATCCGGGCGATATCAGCATATCTCATGCCGACAAGTTCGTTTGTATTCTCGTTCACGAAAGCAAGTATGTGGGCATTGATATTGAGGGACGAAGAAGAAATTTCACTCCGGTGGAAAACAAAAGTATAACCGATTACGAACAGAGTTATCTGAGCTATAAATACCGCGAAGACCAGCTTTGTGTGATATGGTGCGCCAAAGAAGCTATCTACAAGGCTATGCACGAGCAAAAAGTAGAATTTAGCCGGCAAATCGAAATCAAAAAATTTGTCCCCCGAAAAGAGGGAAAATTGGACGCACGTTTTATCGACAATCAGTACGATAATATGGATTTAAACCTGAATTACAGGATGATAAATGATAATTACGCGCTCGCATGGGTGTTGAGAGATTAATTTGGTGGACAGTTACGAAATAATCAAAAAATATTTTACCGGACTTAGCGACGTCCGGCTAAACCGGTTCGAAAGTCTGCAAAGCCTTTATTCTTACTGGAATGAGCGTATCAATGTTGTTTCCCGAAAAGATATTGAACATTTATACACAAGGCATATTCTGCATTCGTTGTCTATTGCAAAGATATTCACATTCTTACCCGGTGCGCATGTTTTGGATGTCGGCACCGGAGGCGGATTTCCCGTTGTGCCATTGGCGATTATGTTTCCCGAAACTGATTTTACAGCCATAGATTCTGTCGGAAAAAAGATTAAAGTACTTGAAGATGTGGTTAAAAATCTGGAATTAACCAATATAACCGTTAAACAGGAAAGAGCGGAAACCGTCAGTGGCAAATTCGATTTTGTAATCGGCAGGGCTGTAACAAACCTGCCCGATTTTGTGGGCTGGGTACGAAAAAACATAAAAACCGACATGATTCATGCTGTTTCAAATGGAATTATCTGCCTCAAAGGAGGCGATTTAACCGAAGAGATACGGGATACCGTCAAAAAATATTCTCTTTTGCCCGAACAGGTGATTGAATATCGGATTTCCGATTTCTTTGAAGAAAGTTTTTTCGAAACAAAAAAGATTGTCTATCTGAAAATCAATGATTCAAAACCGGTTTAATCAGGGATTTGCAGAATGAAACATATTGCCGTACATAATCGCTTTTTTCTCCAACGACAGGGGATAAGCTCTTGAGGAAGAAGGCATACGGTAGATACGGATATTCCTGTTTTGTACAGACAGCAAAACATAACCGCCGACTTTGGGACAATCAATTTCCATATTTGCCTGATGTAACTGTCGGATAAGAGTATCTGTGGATTTTTGCCCTGTGGCAACAATACTGTGCAAATCGGGCAACTGCGCTATAACTTTCGTAATATCAAGCGGTTTTATGATTTCCAAATCCTTGTCCGAGGCGTTGTCTCTGTGTCGTATCACTTCTTCCGCCATATCGTACATGGCAATATGTTTTGCAGTGAGAAATTCGATAATTGCCTCTTTCTTAAATGATTTTCCCGCTTCATCAACAAAATGCCCTTTATTTTCGAAAAAGACCGCGCCGAAAATTCGCCACATATCGTTCTGAAAATTAGGATAAAAGAAATCCATCGACCAGCGCTGCCGTTTCGGCGGAAAACTGCCTAAAAACAACCATCGGGCATGCTCCGGATAAAAAGGCGGCAAAGGATGTTTTTCTGTTTGCGGAATATGCATCGTGCGTTTGAATCCTGTGTTCGGGTAAAGTGTAATTTACTCGCAATTAATGTCTTGTTGCCGAATATCCGTGTCGTTTACAGCAGCCTTGCCAGCATATTTTCCGTATTTGTTTCGATACGGGTGTAGATATTGTCCGTTATTTCGGCTTTTTGGAAACTTTCGCCCGTTATATTCTCATACAATTCGATATATCTGTTGCTTATATCTTCGACGACTTGGGGCGTCATTTCCGGAAGTTTCTGTCCTTCTTTACCTTGAAATCCGTTTTCCATCAACCATTCCCTCACAAATTCCTTCGACAACTGTCGCTGCGGTTCCCCTTTTGCGAAAGCATTTTCGTAACTGTCGGCATAAAAATAACGGGACGAATCGGGGGTATGAATTTCATCAATCAGGTAAATCACTTCGTTTTGCCTGCCAAATTCATATTTCGTATCTACCAGAATCAGACCCTGTTCGGCAGCCATAACGCTGCCTCTTTCGAACAGCGCCAAAGCATATTTCTCCAACATATCATAATCTTCTTCGGAAACCAGACCTCTTGAAATAATTTCTTCGCGGGCGATATCTTCGTCGTGCGCTCCGTATTCGGCTTTGGTTGTGGGAGTAACAATCGGTTTATCAAACCGTTGATGCTCTCTCATTCCTTCGGGAATCGGCACTCCGCATATTTCGCGTGCTCCCGCTTTGTATGCTCTCCATGAACTTCCTGTAAGGTAGGCTCTTACAATCATTTCTACGGGAAAAGGCTCACATTTGCGACCAATGGTAACCATAGGGTCGGGCGATGCGATTTTCCAGTTCGGGACAATGTCGGAGGTCGCATCCAGAAATTTGGAAGCTATCTGATTCAAGACTTGACCTTTATACGGTATCCCCTTTGGCAAAACTATGTCAAAAGCCGAAATTCTGTCGGTAACAACCATAGTAAGATATTTATTGTCTATGGTATATACATCACGAACTTTTCCCACATATTTGTCCGTTTGTTTGGGAAACAAAAAATCGGTACGAGTAATTGTATTCATAATAAAATATTAATTATCTATTTTTTACAATCTGTTTAAATGCTCGGTTTCTATATGTTTTACGAGCATTTCCGACTGCAAAATTAATCTAAAAAAATTAAACCCGCATATATATTGGTGAAATTAGCTTATCTTTGCACTGATATTCAAATTATGAAGATGAGTGAAAAGAAAAGAAAATGGAACCTTAAATGGTTAAATTTCAAGGATAAGTATCGTCTGGGCATTTACAATGATACCACATACGAGCAGATTTTCCACTTCCGGCTGACGGGACGTGAAGTTGTTGTTGCACTGGTAATTTCAATATTTCTACTGGTGGGGTTAAATACTTTTTTCATCGCGTTTACCCCTTTGAGGGAATATATCCCCGGATATCCCGATTCGGAAACCCGCAGGATAATGCAAAACAATGTGTTAAAGATAGATTCGCTGGAAAATGAAATAGCGGAATGGGCGCTTTACTGGGATAATTCGATAAGGGTGGTGTCCGGTACCGGTACCCAAATAGTTCAGAATCCGCCGGATTCGAGCATTGCCAACAAACCTTTTTCCGACGTCCGCTCGAAACAGGATTCGGCATTCCGCGATTTGATCGAAAAAGAAGAGCGTTTTGAATTCTCCACCGATTTTTCGTCGTTTAACAGGGGTAAAAATCTGTCGGAAATTCATTTTATGGCGCCGATTAGAGGCAAAATAACATCGGGCTTCAATGTAGGTGAAAATCATTTGGGTATAGATATAGTGTCTTCGCCCAACGATGTTGTGGTCGCGACTTTGGACGGCACCGTTATTCTGTCGGAATGGACGCTGAAAACAGGGTATAACATCCTTGTTCAGCACAGCGACAATATCATATCGGTATACAAGCATAATGCCAAACTGCTTAAAAAACAGGGCAGCAGGGTGAAAGCGGGCGATGCAATTGCTATTATGGGAAATTCGGGCGAATTGACTTCCGGTCATCATCTGCATTTTGAGCTGTGGTGCAAGGGTGTCCCACTGGATCCCGAACAGTATGTGGTGTTTTGAACTATAAACTATAAACGATGAACTATAAACGATGAACACGGTTTGTCATGTCCTGATATAGGTTGACAGTACAACATGACAGAAATATGACAAAAGAGGTAAAAAAAATCTATCGGTACAGTATTTGCTTCAAGCAAAAAGTAGTTGAAGAGATAAAAGATG
>JAISSE010000295.1 GCA_031273285.1 Prevotellaceae bacterium | reverse complement strand
CCGAAAGGCGATAAAAGAGATTCGATTTTTGAGGTTTTGAAAAATTTTGTACCTTTGCAAAAAAGTTGATGATGATGATGAGTCGGTTTCGTTTATTTGTATTTGTCTGTGCGATATTTTGTTTCGGCAGGGCAGAAGCGCAGATAAAAATAAAATTGAACATAGAGCCTGAACGGGATACTATTGTTATCGGAGATCAGGTAACCCTGAAAGTTTCCGTAACAGCTCCGAAAGGCGAGATTATTGTTTTTCCCGAGTTCGATAAAAAAATGGTTGAGGGTATAGACCTTATCGAAGCAAAAGAAGTTGATACACTGAAATCCAAAGATAAAGATTCCATGTATCTGGAGCGTAAATATCTGATAACTTCCTTCGACGAAGGGCATTACCATATCAACGGATTTCCGGTTCTGAAAATTACGCCGTCGGGCATTGATACCATATACAGCGACCGGAAAATTGATTTGATTGTCAAAACAGTAGAGCTTGACAAAAATTTTCAGCCCTACGACATCAAGGCTATCAAAACCTATCCCTCGCAATGGTGGCTATGGGCTGTAATTATTGCGGTTGCAGTGCTGTTAATTGCCGGACTGGTGATTTTCCTTATAAGGAAGTACCGGAAACCGGCTGCGGCGGTCAGACTGAAAATCGACCCGTACCTCTGGGCTAAACACGAATTGCAGAATCTGAAAGAGTCCAATCTCGCCGCCACCCGGACAAAAGAATATTATTCGCGACTTACCGACATTGTAAGGGAATACATTGAGCTGCAAACGAGTGTCTCCGCCATGGAAAAAACTTCCGACGAGATATTATCCATGTTGCCCGATACTATTTTCAATTCCGAGGAACTCCTTCGAAATATCCGGGACTTGTTTAGTGTCGCCGATTTGGTTAAGTTTGCAAAATATCCGGCTTCGGTATTCGAATGCGAAACAAGCTGGGAAGAAGCTCACAAGTTTGTGATGCAGAGTAATAATATATCGAATGAATTAAAACAGTCTGAAAATGAAGATTCCGGAAATACTGGAAATACCACAGTTTGAGAATACTTTTATATTATGGACTCTGGTACTTTTGATTCCATATGCGACATGGTATGCGATATGGGGTAAAAAATCGTGGGCAACACTCAAAGTATCAACCATTATGCCGCTGAAAAAAGCGGGTGGAGGACTGTATCGCTATTTGCGGCATGTCCCGTTTGTGTTGCGATGCTTTGTTTTTGCACTGATTATCATTGCACTTGCGCGTCCAAGGTCATCGAAAATATATGAGGCGACAAGCGTCGAAGGAGTGGATATTATGCTGATAATGGACGTCTCGACAAGTATGCTGGCTCAGGATTTCAAGCCCGACAGGCTGAATGCCTCGAAAGATATTGCCATCGAGTTTGTTTCGCAACGACAGACCGACCGTATCGGCTTGACTGTCTTTGCCGGAGAAAGTTTTATCCAATGCCCGCCGACAACCGACAAGGCTACGCTTATCAATCTTATTGCAAAAGTTCAGACGGATTTGATTGAGGACGGTACTGCCATTGGAAACGGTTTGGCAACAGCTGTCAGCCGTCTAAAAAACAGTGATGCAAAGAGTAAAGTCGCAATACTGATGACCGACGGAGTAAATAATTCCGGAAATGTTACTCCGCAAACTGCCGGCGAAATAGCCAAGCTGCACAAAATAAGAGTGTATACTATCGGCATAGGTTCAAACAGAACGGCTCCGGTACCGACTCCTTACGGCATAATTCAGCAACCGGTGATAATCGACGAAGCGTTGCTCAAAGACATTGCCTCACAAACAGGCGGTCAATATTTCAGGGCAACCGACAACACCAAACTTGTTGAAATTTACAGCCAGATAAACGAAATGGAAAAAACGAAAAATCTGATTGACAGTTTTCCGGTGTACAAGGAAGAATTTTTGATTTACGCTCTGGCGGCTTTTTGCCTTTTGATGCTGGAAATTTTGATTCGACTGTTTGTTTTGAGACGAATACCTTAAATTGAAAAAAAATATGGTAGAATTCAAGAATTTGTATTTTTTGTGGTTACTGCTCGCAATCCCGCTGTTGCTTGTTATTTACGGGTTTAGCGCTTATCTGCGCAGCAGGCGTTTATCCCGTTTCGGAGATATTCAGCTGATGAAGCCGCTCATGCCTTTGGCTTCGAGATTTAGAGGATGGATAAAAACGGCAGTGATTTGTGCTGCCATATTTTTCTTCGTTACGGCGTTGATGCAACCGCGTATAGGGCAGGTTGTTGCCGAAATGAAATCCAAAGGCGCGGAAGTCATTATCGCCCTTGACGTATCCAACAGTATGCTTGCCACGGATTTTTCACCTTCGCGGCTCGAACATTCCAAACTTGCAATCGCCCGTCTGGTGGAAGGTCTCAGGGAAGACAGGATAGGACTGATTATTTTTGCCGGCGAGGCTTATGTTCAATTGCCTGTAACAAACGATTATATGTCGGCAAAACTGTTTCTTAATTCCATAACTACGGATATAGTTTCGAGACAGGGAACGGATATCTCCAAAGCCATAGACCTGGCAATGAAGTCTTTTTCCTCGCAAAGCGGCAGCAGCAGGGCATTGATAATAATTACCGACGGGGAAAATCAGGAGGGCAATCCCGTTGAAATGGCAGAACTTGCTCACAATGAAGGAGTAACTATCCATACAATTGGTATAGGTTCGCCGGACGGCGCACCGATAATACTTCCCAACGGTACGATGCTCAAGGACAAATCGGGCGAAATTGTCATGTCGCATTTGGACCTGAATACCCTGAAGTTAGTCGCTTCGGCGGGAGGAGGAAGCGCGACAATTGCTTCTCAATCGGATTTGGGATTAAGCGATATATTCCGGAGTATCAAAGACATGGAAAAACAGGAGTGGTTGTCGGAGGAATTTAAGTCCTATTTTGAACTTTACTACATTCCGTTGACTCTCGCACTGTTGCTGCTTGTGATAGATGCGCTTATACTGGAGAGAAAAAATAAATATTTACAAAAATTAAATCTGTTTAGACATAAATAATGGGAGATAACATACTTTTTTCGCTGGGGGATTTTCAAGTGTCTTTAGTCTTGTCGCTTGAAATAATAGCATCCATACTGACTTTTCTATGTATATTGTTTGCGGTCAAAGAAAAAATCTGGACTTTTCCGATTGGCATGATTGGTACGGCAATGTACTTTTTTGTGTTTTTCATGCAAAGGGTGTATTCTTCAATGACTTTGCAGATAATGTTTTTTGCTTTCAATGCATACGGACTGTACAAATGGACACATCCGGGCAAAAAAGACTCCGCAAAATCGGATAACACTCTTGCCGTTACCCTGCTTACGTCCAAAAGTCGTGTTTTGACGATAGTTATAATCGCCGTTCTAACCATGGCGCTCGGATATGTGATGTCCAATCTGAACAATTGGTTGCCGGCGCTTTTTCCGGAAGAAGCCAAATATGTCTATATCGATACATCCATCCTTGCTGCAAGTCTTGTGGCACAGTATTTAATGGCAATAAAAAAACTGGAAAACTGGGCAATATGGTTTGCGGTTGACATTGTATCGGCTCCATTTTATTTTATCACAGTGGGTTGGGCTACGGGAATATTGTATCTTGTCTTTATTTTCACGGCTGTTATGGGCTGGATAGAATGGAAAAAAAGCTATAAATCAACAAGTAAAGATACGGAATTTTCGGATATTGGCTGACGGTATCCTGTCCTGACAAATTGTTTTTTGATGATGCGGATTAAAAAAATTTGCGGAAATAAAAAAAATATATATCTTTGCGTCATGAATTTTATGAAAATATAAATTCTACAGGTGAAATTAATTTATTAAAAAAGATGTTAACCGTATGACACTCAAGAATATTATTTATCCGGCAATATTATTTGGTTTGCTGTCCTGTTCATCGAAAAAAGCACAGGAAGAGCAGCAACCGGCGGAAAGAACGACAACGGAAGTAGAAAATAAGGCTACGGAAGTGAAAACAAAGTTACTGGAATATCAGGATTTCAGTTACGAATTGATTTCCAACGGGACAATTGCCGCCCTGAACAAGGCGGAACTTAGATTCCGGTCGCAGGAAATTATCCGAAAAATTTACGTGAAAAACGGAGACCGGGTCACGAAAGGACAAAAAATAGCCGAACTGGACAAGTTCCAGCTGGAAACGGC
>JAISSE010000282.1 GCA_031273285.1 Prevotellaceae bacterium | reverse complement strand
TTTTTTCGGTTGGAGGAGGTTTGATTGAGCGGTTTTTGCATGGCGGCTGCTTTTTTTACTTCTTCCGCATGTTTAGTTCTCAAGCCCTGAAAATAAGTTCTGAAGAAAAGTCTGTCTTCTTCCGAGATTGGAGGTCCACCTATGAAACCAACATCATCCAAATCATAAATTGACGCCATAATTATTATTTTTTATATTGAAAAATCAGGAAAATATTTATTCACTAAGATCTTTGCTTCATCCGTCCGGACAGACATCCGGTGCCCTCCTATATGAACGGCGCCAAGCGTTTGACGGTAATGTTCCATCAACTTTGTTTTAGCGGTAAATCCGATGTATCCGTCAAATCCCTGTTCAAAAGATACTTTACAGACGTAAGCCACCAAATTGCCGGCTACGCCACGGTACACTTTATTGCTGCCGAAATTGAAAGGCGCGATTTCCAGCAGATGCATTTCCACATAGCCTGTGTCTATCGCCAAACTTACCAAGCCCTGTATTACTGCCGCCCGACGCTCAATAACCAGCTTGAAAACCTGTTTCTCCGGATTGTTAAGCTCTGTTTTCCAGTTGAATTTCCAGCCATCCTTCTTGCTTGCCTGCTTCAAATCGGCTTTGACAAGCGGCAACACTAATGTCGGAAAACTTTCGCCTGTCGCAACATCTTCAATGGAATGGGTTAATATGTCTATCTCGAAATCCGCCTGCATGACATTTATACATTTTTTACGGTGCAAAGGTATAACTTTTTTTTATCAACGAATATTTTTTTATCCATGAAACGTAAGTTCGACGAAGTCAATTAAAAAATCCTTCGGATTTTTTCCAATCTGCGCATGATTGAAAAATCCTGTAAATCCTGTAAATCCTGCAAAATTATCAATTATTGAAGTCTCCACGACGGCAGGGGCGGGTTTCGGCTTGGGAGATTGCTTCCGGCTCGTTCCTCGCCATCGCAATGACGTACGGCGTTGTGTTTTACACGCCCTGTTGTCATTGCGAAACGCACATTGTGAGGAACGGGCAATGAGTGATGAAGCAATCTCAAAACAGGAAAAAGATTACCGGAATACTCAATATTCTTCCCTTTTTGGTTTCGGCTTGTCCGGCTTAGTGGTTTAAATCCTCAAACGGCAAGAATAATTTGCCGGTTATAAAATTATAACTTATCTTTGTACTTTAATTTTAAATGTAAAGGTTATGCCTACATTATTGATTTTATTTGGATTAAGATTTTATTTTTATCTTAGAGACCACGAGCCTGTTCATATACACGTTGAAAAAGGCGATTGTGAAGCAAAGTTTGAAATAGAAACGGAGGTCGTTTTAATATATAATCATGGTTTAAAAGCCAATGAACTCCGTTTAGCCGAAAGTATTATTGAGGAAAATAAAGACAATTTTATAGCGGAATGGAAAAAAACATTCGGAGAAAAATAGATATGGTAACTGCAATGAACATAAGTAAATTATGGTTTGAAGATAATAAAATTTATATTCAAACCGCAGAAGGTAAGGAATTTTGGCAATCGCTGCTGTGGTATCAAAGGTTATTGTATGCAACCGACGAAGAACGGGCAAATTATCACATATCCTATTCGGGGATACACTGGCAGGATGTGGACGAGGATATATCCTTTGAAAGTTTTCTGTATGACAGTCCCGAACCCGAAGGTGTGGCAAAATTTTTCCGGCAACATCCCGAACTAAACGCCTCTGCAATAGCCCGACGCATGGGAATGAAACAAAGCCTGCTGGCAGCATACATCGCCGGAACAAAAAAACCTTCCGAAGAACGAACAAGACAGATATACGAAACAATTCGCGATATCGGAAAGGAATTATCACGCGCACCAGTCTGAACCACGAATATTTCGTTATCCACGAATTGAAAATCGGCGTAGCCAAACGTAAGTTCGACGCAGTCAATTTCACGCATTTTAACCATGAAACGTAAGTTCGACGAAGTCAATTTCACGAATTATTTCTAATTGCACTAATTAAAAAATCCTTCGGATTTTTTTTTCAATCTGCGCATGATTGTAAAACCTGTAAAAATTCTCTGCGCTTCGCGCTGTTCTCTATTCACTGTTCGTTATTCACTATTCGTTATTCACTAATTTTCACATTCCGATTATTTGACTACTTTTGTTCCGAATTTCGATTACGTATAAAAAGTTATATACATTGGAAAACACATTGAAAATAGTTTATATGGGTACTCCGGAGTTCGCGGTAGAGCCGTTGAGAGTTTTGCTGGAACACGGATACAATATCGTTTCGGTTGTTACGGCTCCCGATAAGCCGGCAGGACGCGGGCGCGAATTAAAGCAGTCGGAGGTAAAGCGGTTTGCGATTGAACATTCCCTGCCTGTCCTGCAACCCGAAAAGCTGCGCGACGAACATTTTATCGAAACATTAAAATCGCTGGATGCCGACCTTTTTCTTGTCGTGGCGTTTCGCATGTTGCCTGAAATCGTGTGGAGTATGCCGCCGAAAGGAACTGTCAATCTGCATGCTTCGCTGTTGCCCGACTACAGGGGGGCTGCTCCCGTCAATCACGCAATCATCAACGGTGAGACCGTTACCGGGGTTACAACCTTCGTTATCAGTCATGAAATAGATACCGGCGCAATTCTTCTTCAGAGGAAAGTCGAGATAGGAGCGGATGAAACCGCCGGCGAACTGCACGACAAACTGATGCTTGCCGGAGCGTCGCTGCTGCTCGAAACAGTGGAAAAAACGGCATCCGGGTTGATAACTCCCTTTCCGCAGTCGGAAGCATCGGACATTCGCCCCGCCCCCAAGCTGTTTCGCGAAACATGCAAAATCGACTGGAATGTGCCTGCCGTGCGGATACGAAACCTGGTCAGAGGATTAAGTCCGTATCCGGGTGCATGGTGTGAATTGCAGCGCGAGACAAAATCGGTGCAGATTAAGATACTGAAAGCCTCCGTATCTGCGGACGAAACGGGTCTCAAGCCGGCGGGAACAGTTTGTTCCGACGGAAAAAATTTTCTGAAGATAGCCTGTTCCGACGGACTGCTCGATGTGGAAGAATTGCAGCCGCAGGGCAAAAAAACAATGCCCGTCAAGGCTTTTCTGGCGGGATTCAGGGATATAACATCTTACAGTTCGGTAAAATA
>JAISSE010000273.1 GCA_031273285.1 Prevotellaceae bacterium | reverse complement strand
CTATTTTTTGCCGATTTTTGAAATGTTTATAACGGACGAAATCGGATAATGATCGGAATAATCGACCTTATGAACCGAATAAGTCATTGATTCCATGATTTTGTCGTGCAGAATATAATCTATCCGGAAAAACGGAACGACTGATAATCGGTAAGTTGAAGGCATCCCTTTTCCGGCTTCGCAAAAAGTATCCAGTTTGTCTCCTTTTATCTTGTGATAGGTGTACGACATCGGAGTATCGTTGAAATCGCCGCAAATTATTACGGGATAGGGCGAAACATCAATGTGTTTTGCCATAATATCGACTTGTCCCGCCCTCTTGACAAAGGCTGTATTCAGTCGTGATGACACTTCTTCGATTTCATCAATCCCTTTGTTTTTGCCCGAAAACAAATTGTTGATATTCAGCTTTATCGATTGTAAATGAACGTTATAAACTCTGACATATCTTCCATTGACATCAATATCGGTGTACATGGCGGCATTTGCCGTATTCCGGAAAGGAATTTCGAGCGTCATTTTAATCGGATAGCGACTGAATGTGGCTACTCCATAAGAACTGTTTTTTCTTTTAACACTGTAGAAAACAGCATGATGCCTGTATTCGCCGAGCAGTGAAGCGAGCAGTTCTTCCGTTACTTTGTCGTTTGTATAAAATTCCTGTAAACAAACTATATCCGGCTTTTCCCTGTTTATGAAATCGGCGATTTGTTCCTGCGTGGTGTTTTTCTGATACGGAATCCTGAATCCCTGCAAGTTGTAAGACAGCAGTTTGATATTCTCCGAACCGGTATCAACCTCTTTTGCCGTACCGAAAGGCTTGAAAAAATAACTCGAACAGAAAATTGTCGGAACAAAAGCGATGATATGCAGGATAATAAATATTTTTTTGCGTCTGATAGCCCATATCGTCAGCATAATCAGGTTGAAGAAGAAAAACAGCAGGAAAAGAAGTCCGAAATACGCAAGAAACCGGATTTTTGCCGGACTGATATATATGGATAAAAAGCAAAAAAACAGCGCAGTAACAGATACGACGCTGATACTCTTTAAGATGAGGTCTATTATTTTACCGAGCAATTTCAATCTTGGACAATGTTTACATAACTCTATAAAGCGTTATTCTTTGTTTTTCAGATAATTATCTATGGCTGCGGCGGCTTTGCGTCCCGAATCGATTGCCCTGACAACCAGACTTGCTCCCATGGCTGCATCTCCGGCAACAAATACTTTGTCGACGGATGTGGCGTTTGGCATTGCAGCTGTTGCAACGTTTCCCCTGTTGTCGTATTTTACATTCAATTGATCGAGAAAACCTTCATGCACGGGATGTACGAAACCCATTGACAGAAGCACCATATCGGCTTTCAAAATCTCCGCTTTATCCGTTTCCTTCATCACCGGTCTGCCGTCGGGAGACTTTGTCCATTCCACATGAACGACTTCCACGCCGCAAACATTGCCGTCGGAATCGCCGATAAAACGTTTACTTGCAAGATTCCAGCGACGTTCGCAACCTTCGAGATGAGAACTCGATGTCCTCAACACATTAGGCCACAGGGGCCAGGGGGTCTCGGAATTGCAGGTTTCCGGCGGTTTGGGCATGATTTCAATCTGGGTAACCTGCGCGGCTTTGTGTCGCACGGATGTACCCACACAATCGGAACCGGTGTCGCCGCCGCCGATGACCAGCACATTTTTTCCCTTTGCCGACAGGCGTTCGGTTTCGGGAACGGATATTCCGGAAACAATCCTGTTTTGCTGCCGCAACAGTTCCAAAGCAAAATGTATGCCTTTCAACTGCCTGCCTTCGATGGGCAAATCTCGCGGCTGACCTGCGCCGACAGCTATGCATACGGCGTCGTAGTCGGCTAAAAGCTTTTTCGCTTCGATGTCTTTACCTGCCGTCGTACCGGTCTCAAATGCAACACCTTCGGTTTTCATGACGTTCAAACGTCTGTCGATAACTTCCTTGTTGAGTTTGAAATCGGGAATGCCGAACCGAAGAAGACCTCCGGCGAATTCGTCCTTTTCGAACACCGTAACGTAATATCCCTTTTGATTCAATATGTCGGCAGCCGCCAAACCCGCAGGACCCGAACCTATTACCGCAACTTTTTGACCCGTTCGTTTTTTCGGTATCCGCGGAACAACATATCCTTCCTGAAAAGCGCGTTCGGCAACTGCGGCTTCGTTTTCGCGGATAGTTACGGGATTGTCGTTGATTTTCAGTACGCAACTTTTTTCGCATAAAGCGGGACAAACCCGTCCGGTAAACTCCGGAAAATTCATGGTGGTGTTCAGAATATTGTATGCTTCCTGCCATTTGCCCCTGTACACGGCATCCTGCCATTCGGGCATTATGTTTCCGACAGGGCATCCCCAATGGCAAAACGGAACTCCACAATCCATACAGCGAGAGGCTTGCAGCATTCTGTCTTCGGAATTTAATGTCTGCTCCACCTCTCCAAAATCGGCTATTCGCTCAAGAATAGGTCTGTAACCCGCTTCCTTGCGGGGGATAGTTAAAAATGCTTTCGGATTACCCATTTCTGTCTATGTTAAATTCAAGTAATTTAATTATATATATCATTATGGTTGCAAATTCGGTATATTTATACCGTTCTTTAAATTCAAGGATACTTCCTCAATTAACAGAGCAAAATTACAAAAAATATTGAAGCGCGAAACATATTTCACCCGAATATCTTCTGCCTGCAATATGTTTAACTGCGGCAAATTGCGATAATTTATTGATATATAGCCTGATTTGAAGATGGACGAATATTTGTTTTCATCCACGAATTTCATCCACGAAACGTAAGTTCGACGCAGTCAATTTTTAAAAATCCTTCGGATTTTTTCGCTTCGCGCTGTTCACTGTTCACTATGCGTTATTCACTTTATTCGCCCTGTTAATCCTGCGAAAACTTTCAATTCTCAATTATTGAAACACCCATGACAAAAGAGATAAAATCATACCGAAAAAAGTATATATCATGATTTGTATAATATTGCATACTAATAGAATAAAAATTATAAACAGATGAAAAAAAGACATCGCTCCTCTCCCGTTCCCCGCAGGGGATTCACAAACAAATAATGTAAACCCTCTAACGGGGTTTAGGATTTATGCAGGATGCATCTTCTGTTGACAGGGATGCCCTACGGGCAAAAATATTTTATACAAAGTGATTTAGGCACTCTTTTTATCCGGAACTCAGGTTGTTTACTTCGATAAAATCGGAGATGATACTGTCCGAAATCAGGAAATATCGGGAAGGGATAGCATATCTGCCGTTGTAAGTCATTCTGCCGGATTGCAGGTATTTGGCGGCTGTTTTC
>JAISSE010000264.1 GCA_031273285.1 Prevotellaceae bacterium | reverse complement strand
ATTTAATTTTATTGTCACACGGATTAACCATGTTCAATTTCTGATGAATACTAATTTAAGTATGGAAACTTTTTTGTCCTCAAATTATAAATTATATTTCAGCCCTGTTTTTTTTTATTCTCGATACAAAGGTAAGTCATGAAACTGCGAATTCAATGCCCTTTTATGTTTTTTAACATAGTTTCCTGCGTTTTTTTTCTTGAAAATTTGAGTACTTCCGCAGAACAGTATCTTAGTTATAAACGGTTTATATGACTGAATACGGGGTATAAACCGGCAAAATTAATGTTGCCGTACAGTTAATTCGGAATTTATCGTTAAACCATACGTTTTGCAGGTTGATAAAATTTAAAATCAATGAATTATATTGTATGAAGACACAAAATAACCGCAATTATGTTTTTTAACATAAAAATAGCGATTTTGTTGATTAAGATTCAAATTATCGCAGTTTTTACTCGTTGTTTTCTTTGTTGAAACGTTCAATCTTTAGCAGCTCCCGCTTATGCGGATTTTTAATGCCTGTTACTGAGGAAGTGTTCGATTCTTTTGTCCCCGACAAGTGAGGAGACCGGAATCGCGCGATTCTATGCTCCTCAGTAACCGAGTACGAATAGAATCGCGCGATTCTTATATTCCGGTAACCGTGGGTAAAAAAAAATCGACTGATTCTTGGCTAAATCTTATTTTGAGGCGCTATGGATGGAGTTCCCTTCGTTCGACGTAGCGTCATTGGCAGGCGCAAGCCGAAGCAATCCGGAAAAACATAAAGCATAAAAAAAGTATATTTCAGGATTGCTTCTTCGCTTCGCTGCCAATGACGCTACGCCGAACGGAAGCGCTTCCACTTTAAGGACCTTAAAGACTTTAAAATCTTTAGTACCCGCTAAAAGCGCAGACCCGCCTTGTTGCAAGCGGGTCTGCAATCTGGAAGCCTTTAGTTTCGGCGTAGCGGGACGCTACTTTAAAAATCTTGTCTGCCTTGAAAAAATCAAGTTTTCAGGAGTTCCCTTTACATCTTTTTACATCAAACCTTTGGCGTTTAAAGTATCGGCGCGCGTTGTTTTGGCTGACTTTAAAAAGGAGCTTCCGACGATTTGACGTCAAATTCATGCATATCGGCAGGGAAACTGTTATGCGGATGCGAATGATTTTGCATCACAAGGTCGTCATTCATCTTGGAACTCATCTTTACTTCGTTGCTTACCGAATCGCTGATGGATATTCCGGGGTCTTCGAGGTCATAGAATTTGGCTTCCTCGCTGCGGAATCTCAATCTAACATCACCCACCGCTCCGTTGCGATGTTTTGCGAGGATTATTTCGGCTATCCCGATCAGGGAATTGTTATTTTCATCTTCATACAGTCCATAATATTCGGGTCGGTGGATAAATGCGACCAGATCGGCATCCTGTTCAATTGCGCCCGACTCGCGGAGGTCGGACAGTTGAGGACGTTTATTCCCCGAACGGGTCTCCACCGAACGGTTCAGCTGCGACAGGGCAATCACGGGAACCTGAAGCTCCTTGGCTATGGCTTTCAGCGAACGGGATACCGAGGACACTTCCTGTTCTCTCATTCCCTTCAGTTCGGGCGGTCCGGTCATCAGCTGCAGATAGTCGATAATTACTATTTTAACATCATGATTCAGCACTAATCGCCGCGCCTTGGAACGAAACTCGTAGATCGACAGCGCCGGCGTATCGTCAATCCACAGGGGGGCTTTGGCTAAAGCCTGAAGTTTGGATTCGAGCTGATACCATTCGTGGTCCACGAGGTTGCCGTTTTTTATCTTGTCGGACGAAAGCCCCGTTTCGCTGATCATCAAACGCTTTATAAGTTGTATTGACGACATTTCCAGAGAGAAAAAGGCTACTCCCCTGCCAAATTCCACCGCCATCGAACGCGCCATTGACAGCACAAACGCCGTTTTTCCCATCGAAGGACGTGCCGCAACAATAATCAAATCGGACGGTTGCCAGCCGGAGGTGATGCGGTCCAAGCTTGTGAAGCCCGAAGGGATTCCGCTGAACTGACCTTCGCGGGCTGACAGATTTTCCATCTCATGACTTGCCATTTCTATGATCGCCCCCACATGCTGAGCCTCGCGTTTTATATTGCCCTCCGCCACATCAAATATCTTCTGTTGCGCCGAATCCAGCAAATCGCTCACGTCCGTTTTATCGTCAAAAGCCTCGCGCTGTATGTCCGACGAAATTTCTATCAGTTTCCTCTGTATATACTTCTGTGCAATAATCTTGGCATGATATTCGATATGCGCGGCAGAACCGATTTTGCTCGAAAGCTGCGCCAGATAATACGGTCCGCCCACAAACTCCAGACTGTTGTCCTTCTTCAATTCGGCGGCTACGGTGTATATGTCAATCGCGTCGTGCCGCCCCGACAGACCGAGTATCGATCGATATATCTTCTGATGTGTTTCCAGATAAAAACTTTCGGGCGTCAACAGTTCCTGAATATCTATTATCGCTGTATTTTCAATCAGCAGAGCGCCCAGCACAGCCTCCTCCATATCAATTGCCTGAGGCGGCTTTTTACCCGATTCGAGCGCAGTTAATTCTACGGAATTTAATTTATTAGTCAATAATTTTGCCATTGCGTATTTTTTCTAAATTTTAGCTGCAAATGTATTAAAAAAAACGGAAGATAAAGCATCTTTTTACAGAGCGAATCAACAAACGGCTGACTTGCAAACGGGTTATTGCTTCCATCATTATCCGTTTTTCGGGAAAGATTCAAGGAAACTTCATCTCCTTTTTCAATACTTCCGGGACGGGTTTCCGAAGTAAATGTTCATAGACAAACCTGATTTGCAGATTTCTGAAATGCACCGATTTTGCGCCTCCGTAACCGTGTCTGCTCGAAGGATAAACAACCAGCTCGAAATCTTTATTCAAGTCTTCCAGAGCGCTCACAAGCTGGAAAGTATTTTGGGCATGGACATTTTCGTCCAGCAGTCCATGAGTTAAGAGCAGTTTACCCTTCAGTTTCTCAGCATGAGTCATCACGGAAGACTGCATGTATCCGTCCGGATTATCCTTCGGATGATCCATATACCGTTCGGTGTAAGGCGCGTCGTACAGCATCCAGTCGGTGACGCTGCCTCCGGCGATGCCGTGCGTAAACACGTCGGGAGCATACGCCAAAGCGAAACACGTTATATATCCTCCATAGCTGAATCCGTTTATGCAGATTCGTTCCGGGTCAGCCTGAGTGTTTTCGATCAGCCATTTCACGCAGTCGGCATAGTCGGAAACTTCCACAGCGCCAAGATTCCGGTGCATTTCCTCCTGCCCTTTTTTGCCAAAATGCAGGCTTCCTCTGTGATCCAGCGAAACATGGATCAATCCCTCGTGCGAATACCAGTTTAAGAGTTTCGCATTGCCCGTCCATCCCTGCCTTACGGTGACAGCTGCCGGACCTCCGTAAACGTCTATGAGAACGGGATATTTCCTGTCTTTTTCCATCTTCACGGGCAAAGTAACGCGCATGGGCAGATCGTATTTGTCATCTTTGCTTCTGACCGTGATTAATTCTGTTGCAGGCCAGTCATAGACCTCATTCTGTTCATTGCGCGAATCGTCCAGATCCATTATCTGCTTTCCTTTTGTGCTGAACAGTCCCGCTTTGACGGGGGTATTTACGTTTGAATACGATGACACAAAATATCGTGCATTTGGCGACAGGGAGATTCTGTGAGTGTAATTCCCGAAGGACAGGCGCTGGAGTTTTTTCCCGTCGAACGACGCCGCGTAGAAATCCGTGCACGCGACATTGTCCCTGTAGCATGTGAAATACACGGTTCGGTTTTTTTCGTCGATTTTCAATATGTCCAGCACGGTAAAATCGCCACAGGTTACGGGATTGATCAGCGAACCGTCGCCGGCATGCAGATACAGGTGGAAATAGCCGCTCCTGTCGCTTATTATTATCGCTCTGCCGTCCGAGAGGAAATTGATAATATTGCCCTTGTCAATATCTATCCATGCTTTTTGGGTTTCGCTGTATATTTCCGTTTTTTCACCCGTGTTGATATTGACGTCAAAGATTTTATAATTATTCTGATCTCTGTTCATCCATTGCATCCAGATGCTGCGTCCCGAAGGCGTCCAGCACGGTTTGCCGAAATACTGGTCGTCCGTTTGACTGAAATCCGCCCAGACAGTTTTTGTTCCTTCCGGGTTCACAAATCCTGTTTTTATTTCCGGGTTCGGATCGCCCGGTTTCGGATACCGTAGCGTTTCAACATATCCGTGTTGTCCCGGGCAGTCGGTGACGGTAAATGTTGGCACCTTAGAATCGTCGGTGCGGAAAAAGGCTATGGTTTTACTGTCCGGCGACCACCAGAAAGCCTTGTAATGCGACGACCTCCCAAGGATTTCCTCCATATATACCCACGAAGCATAACCGTTCAGTATGACGTCGCTTCCGTCGTGAGTCAGACGAAATTCCTTTTTGTCCAACAAACGCATTGTATACAGGTCATTATTTCTTGTATAGGCGATATATTTTCCATCGGGCGACAGTTCCTGATTACGGTTATTGCCCTGCGCCAGAGTTTCGCCCTCATAAATAATGTCCCCGTTTCCGGATTCAAGTTTTTTGAGCTGTTTCGGCAGATATTGAGCTGTTTCGTTTTCATTCAAACTGATTTGTTCCTTAGTTTTGATTTTTACCATGGAGAAGGATATTTTATCATTTTCCCGTTTTTGTGTTATAAACGAATCGTCGTCGAGCCATTTAACAATTTCAACGGGATTGTGGGAACGCTGGATACGAAATATCTGTTCGCCGGTTAGAGTCTGTTTTTGTGCAACTGCGCTGCTCCCAAACAACACTGTGAGAAAAAAAGCATTTATTATTTTCATGTTTTATAGTATATTTATTTAATTAATATCAATATAATTATTCATTGACTCCATCAATTCCATCAATTTATGAACTCAATCAATGTCGAATTAATGTTTGCAAAGGTATAAAAAAACAGTTTCGATGTTCTAACAAAAAGTGATTAATCTAATCAACTGATTCTACTACCTCTGTTCGGCATAGCGTTGCCGCACCTGACAGATGGGATTTTTGTCGCACATCACCGCTCTAGGGAACTCCTAAAAACTGCTTTTTCGGCGTTCGACTTCAATTTTTAAATCCTCATTTACAATTAGTAAACTCCGGTTTAAAAATCTTGTCTGCCTTGAAAAATCAAGTTTTTAGGAGT
>JAISSE010000230.1 GCA_031273285.1 Prevotellaceae bacterium | reverse complement strand
CCATATGTTTTTATAAAGAAAAACACGATTATATGAAAAAATACCGTAAATTTGTACCGACAAAGAATGTAAAATATGTATATATGAAAGATATATCTTTAAAAGCCTATGTTCCTTATTTTGTAGCGATAGTGATATTTATCGTGATTTCGACAGGCTACTTTATGCCTGAAATTTTTCAAAACAAGGCGTTATATCAGCACGATGTGGTTACGGGCAACAGTATCGGACGGGAAGCCGCCAATTTCACCGCAGAAACCGGCGAAAGAACTTTCTGGATAAACGGTTTGTTCGGAGGAATGCCGACCTACCAGATTGCTCCGGGCGGTCCCAGTTCGCGAATACTCGGTTATATTCAACGAATATTATCTTTGTATGTTTTACCTTCGCCCGCAAATATTGTATTCATACTCCTCTTCGGCGCATTCCTTTTATTTATAGCTCTGCGAATTAACCCATGGCTGGCGATACTGGGTTCTGTTGCTTATGCCTTTTCGTCCTATTTTTTCATCATTATTGAGGCGGGGCATATCTGGAAAGTCTATACACTGGCATATATTCCACCCACCTTTGCAGGTATAATCTGGACATATAGAGGCAAATACTGGTCGGGTGCGATAGTTACGGCTGTTTATATGGCTTTGCAACTGGTGTCGAACCATCCGCAAATGACCTACTATTTTGGTCTGGTTGTATTGATTTATCTGATTGGCAGGCTTATATACAGTTATAAAAATAAACAGATACTTCGGTTTATTAAAGCAAGTCTCATGACAGTGGTTGCGACGGGTATTGCTTTTGCCCTGAATTTTACCAATTTATACCATACGATGGATTACAGTAAATATTCAATACGCGGCGGGTCGGAATTGACCGATAACATGCAGGACAAGACCGACGGCGGGCTTGACCGCAGTTATGTTACCGGATGGAGTTATGGTATAGGCGAAACTTTCACTCTCCTGATACCCAATGCCAAAGGTGGAGCTTCGGGGTATCTGGCTGCCGACGAAAAGATAGCTAGGGAAATTACATCAAAAGTACAAAACAATACACGGATTAGCAATCAGGCAAAGAACGGCGTAGCGCAGCAGATATTTTACGCAAATACCTATTGGGCAGACCAGCCGTCCACTTCGGGACCGGTATATGCCGGTGCGTTCATGGTGTTTTTATTCGTGCTGGGACTTTTTATTGTTCGAGGATGGTTTAAATACGTATTGCTGATTTCCACAATTATGTCGATAATGCTTTCGTGGGGCAGCAATTGCATGTGGCTTACGAATTTCTTCCTCGATTATTTCCCCTATTACAACAAGTTACGGGCGGTAGCCTCAATACTGGTCATTGCCGAATTGTGCATACCGATGTTGGCAATACTTGCCCTGAAAAAAATTATCGAAACCCCTTCTGTACTGAAGCAAACGATTCATATCAAGCGCTTAAAACGGGATATTTCGGTGTTTCATATCGGTCTTGCCTCTACGGCGGGACTTATCCTGCTGTTTATCATATCTCCGAGCACGTTCTTCAGCTTCTTCACTCAGCAGGAAACGCAGTCGTTTGCCGAAGCCGCGAAAAATCCGCAAGTATCCGTTATCATTTCGCAAATGAAAGATATTATTGAGAGTGTCCGCATTTCGATTTTCCGTGCCGATGCGTGGCGCAGCCTGATAATTATCTGTGCAGGCGCGACGCTTGTGCTGCTGTATAGCCGGAAGAAACTCAATCTCAAACTGTTTCTTGCTGCCCTCATCGCATTGACACTGGTAGATCTGGGTGCTGTAAACAAACGCTATCTAAGTGCCGAAGATTTCAAACCCAGAAAACTGCAAAAAACGGATTTAGTGTCTAAAACTCCGGTTGACGAAGAGATTCTGACAGACCCTGACCTTAATTATCGTGTTTGCAATTTGGCTGTCAGCACATTCAACGATGGAACCACTTCGTATTATCATAAATCCATAGGAGGATATCATGGGGCAAAAATGCGTCGTTATCAGGATATTATCGAACGCTATCTGGGCAGAATAAATTTCGAGAATGTAGAGAGTTTGCTGGGAACTAAATATTTCGATGTGCCGAATATGTTGAATACCAAATACATCATCATGCCGGGACAAAAACTGCTGCGTAATCCCAATGCTCTGGGTAACGCATGGTTTGTCGATGAAATAAAATGGGTCGCCAATGCCGATGAAGAAATTGCAGCTCTGGCAGATAGCAATCCGGCAAAAACCGCTGTCATCGACAAGCGATTCGAAACGGATGAATTGCGAAAAATCGAATACAAAGTAGAAGAACAAGTGCCGGACAGCATAAATAATTCGTCGATAAAACTTCTGGAATACAAGCCTAATAAATTGATATACGAATCGAATGCGGATACTCGAAAATTAGCCGTATTCTCCGAAATATACTATCCTAACGGATGGCATGCTTATATCGACGGACAGGAAGCGGAGATTATACGCGCAAACTATATCCTGCGCGCCTTGTTGATTCCCGAAGGCAAACATACCGTGGAATTTAGCTTTAATCCTAAATCTTACACAGTTACCGAAAATATAGCATGGACAGGATATGTATTGTTGCTTGGATTTGTTGTTCTAAGCATCATGGCCGGTGTCAGGAAAATAAATAGAAAAACGGAACAATGAGCGCATTTGATGATTTTTTGGAAAGAAATGTGAAAATTTTGACGAATATTGATGCCGGCGAATATAAATATATCCCGCGACCGGAGCGTCCGTTGCCGAATATCAACAGAATAGGCGAAATAGTAAATCTTGCGAAATCTATTCTGTTTCCCGGATTTTTCGGCAATGCGGAAATAATAAATGCAAACGCACTCGAATATTACACCAAACTGTATATCGAAAAATTATATGCCCTGCTTAACGAGCAGATTTACACAAGCGTATGCTTTTCCAATAAAATGGACGATATGGAAAAATTGTCGTCCGAACTGACAATAGCCTTTATTGATAAATTATCGGAAATTAAACGCCTGTTAGCCACAGATATAAAAGCAGTATATGATGGCGACCCCGCAGCAACCAACTATGAAGAAGTGATATTTTGCTATCCTGCTGTCAGGGCAATGATTCACTACAGGATTGCACATCAGTTGCTTATCATGGGAATACCCGTATTGCCAAGGATTATCACCGAATTGGCTCATGCCGCTACAGGCATTGATATTCATCCGGGAGCAAAAATCGGCGAATATTTCAGCATAGACCACGGAACGGGCGTAGTAATCGGCGAAACGTGTGTCATAGGCAGCCATGTTCGCCTTTATCAGGGTGTTACTCTTGGAGCCAAGGGCTTTAAACTGGATGATAAGGGCATCCCGCTGAATATACCCCGTCATCCGATACTGGAAGATAATGTTATTGTATATTCAAATTCTACAATTCTGGGACGTATAACCATCGGGCATCATACGGTCATCGGAGGCAATATCTGGCAGGTAAACAGCGTTCCCCCATATTCCCGCATTATTCAGAAAAAAGCCGTTACTTCGTCGTCTTTTTCAGACGGTTCGGGGATTTAAAAGTTAAACGTGCCTGCGCTTTGCAAAGTACAGGCGGAAAATCAATACCCACCCGCTTACACATTCGAAATACACCCGATTTTAGTTTTGGCGGGCGACGGCAGGGTTTTGAGACAGACTCAATATTGCTTCCACTTCGCCTATAGTCAGCGCATTGGCGACGTCATACTCGCCGGATACGGTACGCCGCAGTTTGCAGAGGTATCCTCCGCTTTGCAATGCGACGCCCAAATCTCTGGCAAAAGAGCGCACGTATGTGCCTTTGCTGCAATTTATTTTGATTTTTGCTATCGGCGCGGTATAGTCAAGCAGTTCCAGATTACGGATTTCGATACTTGCAGGTCTCATTTCCGGAGTTTCGCCCGTTCGGGCATACTCGTACGCCCGTTTACCGTCAATCAGTTTGGCTGAAAACAAAGGCGGAATCTGTTCCTGTTTCCCTAAAAACAACGGGAAAACGGATTTTATTAAATCGCCGTTAATATGTTCAAAAGGGTATTGCCTGTCAATTTCGGTCTCCAGGTCAAACGACGGAGTTGTAGCGCCGAAACATATGTCGGCAATATACTCTTTTTCACCGCTTTGAATATTTTCGATGTTTTTAGTCGCTTTTCCGATACAGACAATTAACAAACCCGTCGCCAAAGGGTCCAAAGTACCCGCATGGCCGACTTTTATTTTTTTCAAACCCGCCTTGTTTCGCAGTAGGATTTTTATTTTGCGGACAACATCCGTAGATGTCCATGCATACGGTTTGTCTATCGACAAAATATAACCTTCCGTGAAATCAATCATTAACTTTTACTTACCAAAAGCAGATTGCCGTTGATAACGGATTTGACAACAACGGGTTCGCCGGTTTTAAGGATGCCTCCGTCGGTCAAAGCGTCAAATTCGCAGGTAGAGCCGTTGATGGTCATCTGGACTTTTCCTGCCCGCGACCTGTTTTCCGCTATCGGAACATAAACTACTGCCGTTTTGCCGATTGCGTCTTCGGATTTAATATTTCCGCTTTGCCCCAGTTTGCTCATATAATAGAATATCAGCATGACAACCGTAACCAGCAGAAGCCCGCCGACAGTCGATAAAATGACAATCAGCGCCTCGCTCTCTACGTTTCCCGACAAAGATATTCCCGCCCAGCTGAAGCCAAGCAGGAAATTTATCAGATTACGGAACGAAAACAACTGGAAAGGCGAAGAGTCTCCCTCGCTTCCGTCAAACTCCGCTCCTACTCCGTCGTGTGCGTCCATCCCGACAAACGTCATGATTGTCTGAATGATAAATATGACGGACGACGGTATTGCGATGCTCCACAATATTTTTTCCAGTACCTCTAAAGATGTCCAAAATTCTTCCATTTCAATAAATTTTAAAAAATAGCATATCGTGCAAAGATACGATTTTTATTGAACAAAACAATCATGTTGTGGAAATAATTTATGCGGCGACAAATTATATCGGTAATTATCAATAAATTACCCCTGTGATTTTTTTTGTTTTTTGCCGTTAAAGGGTCGGATTAAAAACAGAAATTTGTTTCTAACTGTTCATGGAAATCAAAAATTCTTCGTTGCTTGATGTTTTTTGCAGACGTGTTCTCAAAAATTCCATTGCTTCAATCGAATTCATGTCGCTGAGATAGTTTCTGAGTATCCATATCCGGTTCATAACATCCTTGTCCAGCAACAAATCTTCACGACGAGTGCTTGATAATGTAACATCTACGGAGGGGAACAACCTGCGATTCGACAGTTTTCTGTCGAGTTGCAATTCCATGTTTCCCGTTCCCTTGAATTCTTCGAAAATCACGTCGTCCATTTTGGAACCCGTATCGGTCAAAGCTGTTGCGAGTATTGTCAGCGAACCTCCGTTTTCGATATTTCGGGCGGCGCCGAAGAAACGTTTCGGTTTATGCAGCGCGTTGGCATCGACGCCTCCGGAGAGTACCTTGCCCGATGCCGGCTGAACAGTGTTGAATGCCCGCGCCAGACGTGTTATGGAATCCAGAAGGATAACGACGTCATGACCGCATTCAACCAGACGTTTGGCTTTTTCAAGCACGATATTTGCAACGCGCACATGCCTGTCGGCAGGTTCGTCGAATGTGGAAGCAACTACCTCGGCTTTAACGCTTCTCGCCATGTCCGTTACCTCTTCGGGACGTTCGTCAATCAGCAGTACAATCATGTAAACTTCGGGATGATTGTCGGCGATGGCATTGGCTATGGATTTAAGCAGTACCGTCTTACCCGTTTTGGGCTGCGCCACGATAAGACCGCGCTGTCCTTTACCTATCGGTGTAAACATATCTACAATACGGACAGACAGGTTAGTATGCCCGTGTCCGACCAGATTGAATTTTTCCGTCGGGAACAGGGGAGTCAGAAAGTCGAACGGCACTCTGTCGCGGACAAAATCGGGGTTTCTGCCGTTGATTTCTATCACTTTCAAAAGAGGAAAATATTTTTCGCCTTCTTTCGGAGGACGCACGATTCCGTTTATCGTATCGCCGGTTTTAAGTCCGAACAGTTTTATCTGCGACTGGGATACGTATATATCATCGGGCGAGTTCAGATAATTGTAGTCCGAAGACCGCAAAAATCCGTATCCTTCGGACATAACTTCCAACACTCCGGAGGCTTGTATTATCCCTTCAAATTCCAGCTTTTCGTCCTTTTTGATAATCCGACTTTCCTCTTTGACGATTTCTTCCTTTTCTTCTTTTTCTTCTACCCGCATTTCGGGCGTTTCTACCTTTCCTTGCATTTCTTCCATATAATCAAAAAAATTTTCTCTTGGATACGATGGTTTTACCGCCGGTCTTTCAGCCACCGTATTTGCGCTGGACAGTATTGTCTTTTCTTCGGCTTTTTCCTCGCCGCCGTCTTTAGCAGACTCTGTCCCCGAAGATGAGGCAACCAATTCTTTCACAATGCGGGCGCGTTTCGGTCGGACGCCGATGCGTCGGTCTTCTCCTGTCTCGGTTTCTGTCTCCCTTTGTGAACTGATTTGGCTGAAGACATTTTTGATCTCATCTTCATAAGCATTCTCGCTCAACTCGGTATCCTGATTTTCATCATCAAGGATACGATCAATCAATTCCTGTTTTCTATACGCTCTGATCTTGGGAATCTGCATAATTCTGGCAATCTGGTGCAATTCCGACAGCGCTTTAGAAGCTAATTCTTCTTGTGTATACATACATACAATATTTTTAGTGTACTTTTTCTTTAAAATTAAATAAAGGATTCTATTTTTTGATTATGATTATCTCATACACATCCGCGACGTTGATTATAACGACCTATGTACTAACATTGAATCAATATAAATTGTTTAAAGTTTTACGCCGCAAAGTTACAATTTTATTTTGATATATTCCGTTTTTTTTTCGCATAAAATATATTTTCATCATAACTTGCTGTATTTCAAACATAAATCAAAAGTTAAAAAATCTCAAATTATTGCTGACCCATTGTCAAAGTCAGTAAAAAACTATAAAATTCGCTCAATATTTTCATAAAAGCGACATTTGTATCGGCGTACCTTCGGTCATATCGGGCGGCAAATCGACGTCATCGTTTGTCGCGGGATTTTTGTCCAGAGGCTCGATAAATTTTGCGTCGCCCACTTCGCGTGCCGATAGTCGGCGTCCCTTGCTTCTGGCGCTTTTTGCCGGAACAAATTCTTCTACATCAATCAGTTCCGGCTTGTGATTGATGTGCTTTCCCGTAAAGGTTATCTTTATCTGAGGATAGTTATCCGTGGAAAAATCAACGATATACGAAGCTGGGTCTTCATCTATGAAGCGTTCTTTATTCGCTGATTGTCCGAATATTATCCTTTTGACATAATATAATTTCTGTTGGGCGTCGAAATATATCACTGTAAAAATCTCTTCGGGGTCTAACTTTTTAATTACCAGAATATCATCTTCGTACCTGTTTACCAGGTCGAACGATGTTGTATAATAGTCCGCCTGTTTGGTCAGTACCAGAATTTTATCGTTTGGAAAAAACTCTCCGAGATACAAGCCTCTGCTTTCGTTATTTAGCTTGTTTCGTTCATTATCAAGCCATATTTTCTGACCGCCAAGCGTAGATTCGCCCTTTTCTTTCAGTACTATTTTATGGATGGCGTTTCTGCTGAGTATGACCCCGACGGCATTTCGTCCTTTCACTAATTGAGTGGAAAAATCAAGCTCTTCGATTGTTTTCTTCAATCTGGGACGGGGTTTATAGTATATTTTCAAGATGTCCGCTTCTCCGTTGGGATTTCCGCTGAAATACAAGACCTGAGACCCCTGATTGCCCTTGGTTGCATCGTATTCCTTATCGCGCATTATCCCCGTTACGCAAAAACGCTTCATCATGACGGGACCCAAACGTCCGTCGCGGTATATCATATTGTACACGGTTCTGGAATCATCTCGTTTAAAGACATTTATATACAAAATGTCTTTCCCGACAAAAGCCTTTTCCGCAACTTTCGACACTATGTATTTCCCGTTTTTGAAGAAGACTATTATTTCGTCAATATCCGAACAGTCGCAAATGTATTGAGCATTTTCGTCCCGTTTGATATCACCGTAACCCACAAAGCCCTCTTTTACATTTGCATACAGTTTCTGATTCGCTACAACAACCTCGGTTGCCTTAATAACGTCAAAACTCCGAAGTTCGGTTTTACGCTCTCTTCCGGCTCCGTATTTTTTCTTTATCTTCCTGAAATATTCGATAGTGTATGCGGTAAGATTTGCCAAAGATTTTCTGACGCTAACTATTTCTTCTTCAAGGCTTTTTATGTGCTCTTCCGCTTTTTTAATATCAAATTTCGATATGCGTCTTACGGGCTTTTCGGTGAGTTTCACGATGTCCTCGCCCGTTATTTCTCTGTTTAGCAGATTTTTGAACGGCTCAAAAGCTGTTCCGATAGCCCGAAGCTGGTCATCCCACGAAGCCGAATCTTTTTCGAGTTCGCGATATATTCTTTCCTCGAAAAATATTTTCTCCAGCGAAGAATAGTGCCAGTCTTCCTCCAATTCGCTGATTTTTATTTCCAGTTCTCTACCCAGCAAATACCTTGTCTGGTCGGCGGCGGATGTAAGAATCTCATTGACTGAAATAAACGCCGGCTTATTGTTTCTGATGACACAGGCATACACGGGTATGGAAATTTCGCAGTCGGTGAAAGCGTACAAAGCGTCGATAGTGAGGTCTGCGGAAGTCTCCGCAGGCAAGTAAATGATAATCTCGACATTGCGGGCTGTGTTGTCATCGACTTTTTTTATCTTGATTTTCCCCTTTTCGTTGGCTTTGATAATGGAATCAATCAGGCGGGATGTATCGAAACCAAAGGGTATTTCCGTGATTGCAAGGGTTTTATTGTCGATTTTTGATATCTTTGCCCTCACCTTTACTTTGCCGCTTCTTCGTCCCTGATTGTAATTGCTGCAATCGGCAAAGCCTCCGGTAGGAAAATCGGGAAATATTTCAAACGATTCGCCTTTAAGATATGATATCGAAGCGTCGATAAGTTCGTTGAAATTATGAGGCAATATCTTCGAAATCAGACCGACGGCTATGCCTTCCACCCCCTGCGTAAGTAACAGGGGAAATTTCATCGGCAGGGTTACAGGCTCTTTGTTACGACCGTCGTAAGAGTCCATCCACATCGTCGTTTTGTTGTTGAAAGCCACTTCGAGCGCAAATTTCGACAGACGCGCCTCGATATAACGCGGGGCGGCAGCGCCGTCGCCCGTCAGTATATTTCCGAAATTACCCTGTGTCTCGATTAATAACTCCTTCTGTCCCAACTGAACCAAAGCATCGCCAATCGAAGCGTCGCCATGAGGATGAAACTGCATTGTGAAACCGATGATATTGGCGACCTTGTTAAACCGCCCGTCGTCCATGAGTTTCATAGCGTGCAGGATACGCCTCTGAACCGGCTTCAGACCATCTTCGATGTGAGGAACGGCACGTTCGAGAATCACATACGAAGCATAATCGAGGAACCAGTCCTTGAACATTCCCGACAAACGATGCGTCGTAGCATCGTTTATGAAACTGTCATATTTACCGGGTTTTTCTACCGGTTTTTCATCCAAAGAAATAATTTCGTCTTCGTTTTCCGAATCTTCAAAGTTATTGTCCTGTTCAAATTTATCCGACATTTACACTGTTTAATCTGTCCGCAAAATTAATATAAAATATTTTATTCCGAAATATTCTATTTTTTACCCTGGTTTGCAACCGCAGCCATTTTTTTCCTGATTTCTTCCGGATCTCCCAAAAAATAATCCTTCAACAGAGATATATTGTCGTCAAATTCAAAGACATAAGGAACTGCCGTAGGAAGATTCAGACTCACAATCTCCGGATCGGATATGTTTTTCAGAAACTTTATAATCGCTCTCAAACTGTTACCGTGAGCGGCAATTATCACCTGGTCATACTGTTTCAGCGACGGCACAATCACCTTTTCCCAGTAGGGCACAGCTCTTTCGACTGTTTCTTTCAACGATTCGGTTAATGGAATCTCGCTGTTTTTCAATTCGTTATATCGAATATCGAAACGCGGACTACGGCTGTCGTCGGACGCAAGAGGAGTCGGAGCAATATCGTAGCTTCTGCGCCATACAAGAACCTGTTCCTCACCATATTTGGCGGCGGTTTCCGCTTTGTTGAGACCTTGCAGCATTCCGTAATGCTTTTCGTTCAGTCTCCACGATTTTTCAACGGGAATCCAGTCCAGGTTCATAACATCCAAGACCCCGTTCAGTGTTTTGACAGCTCTTTTCAGATAGGAGGTATAGGCTTTTTGGAAACAAAAACCGTTTTCTTTCAGCGTGTTACCTGCCAAAATCGCTTCTTCGACGCCTTTAGGCGACAAATCGACGTCCGTCCAGCCGGTAAACCTGTTCTCGTTATTCCAAACACTCTCTCCATGACGGAGTAATACAACTTTTTTCATTATTTAATCTGTTTACTATGATAACATTATTTTATTCTCTGATTATTTTTACTTCGCCCGACAATCCTATTTTTATCATCGACGAAGGTTTGCCGGTCATTTTACCCGCATACTTTACATCAACAACATAATCAACTCCTTCGATAATGGTTTTCGATATTTCGCTGAAAGATTTTGGCGTCGGCATCCCCGAAATATTTGCGGACGTTGATACCAAAGGACGTTTCAACGCCTTAATCAAGCCCGTGCAATATTCGTGATTTACCAGGCGGATTCCTATGCTGCCGTCGGATTCCGTTATCAGCGGAGATACGCCGCAGGCATTCGGAAAAACAACGGTAAGAGGCTTATCGGATATTTCCGTCAGTTGGACGGCAATGTCCGGAACGGTTTGTACATATCTGTAAATCATATTTGTATCGGAGACCAATATAAGCGCGGGTTCGCCTTCCGCCTTCTTTTTCAGATTGTACAGTTTTTTTACGGCAGTGTCGTTTGTTGCATCACAGCCCAAACCCCACACAGTATCTGTGGGATATAATATTATGCCTCCCTGCTTCAGGATTTCCACCGTCTTGTTTATATCTTCTCTCATACTATATTATTTAGCCTGCCTGTTTAAAGACCGAATTTTTTCCCTAAACAATCTGCAAATGTACATATATTTTCCTTTATGCCAAAATCCGAATGGCGGCGACGCTATAACGGACTTGGTTCTTTGCTGTTAATTCCGTCGATGAAGTCTAATATTTCCCGCTGTCCGAGCCTTGTTTCCGCCGATTCAACGAAAATCGGAGGAAATTCTTCCCACATTTCGGAAAGTTTATTTTTGAAACTTTCCATATTGCGGTTCAGCGCACTTTTGGAGAGCTTATCCGCTTTCGTGAAAATCAATGCAAAAGGCGTTTGATTTTCCCCCAAATTATTGATGAAATCAATATCTATCTTCTGGGGTTCGCGTCGTCCGTCGATAAGCACAAACAGCAGGGTCATCTGCTCTCTTTTGAGAATATAATCCTCAATAATGGACTGAAATTCAATCCTTTTGTCTTTGTTTGCCTTTACATATCCGTAACCCGGCAAATCGACCAAATACCATTCGTCATTTATCAGAAAGTGATTTATCATCACTGTTTTACCGGGGGTAGAAGACACCTGCGCCAACTTGTTCCTGTTGGTGAGCATGTTTATTAAAGACGATTTCCCGACATTCGACCGCCCGATAAACGCATATTCCGGCAGGACAACTTGCGGACATTGAGTATAATCGGGACTGCTTTTAATAAATTCCGCTTTTTTTATGACCATCAGCTAAAAATTTAAATCGAAAATTCCCGGTGTTTTATACGGAATCAATTTATCCTAAATACGCTTTCAACAATTTGCTTCTCGAACTGTGCCTCAATCGCCTGATAGCTTTTTCCTTGATTTGCCGCACTCTTTCCCTCGTCAATCCGAACTGTTCGCCGATTTCTTCGAGAGTCATTTCCTGTGTTCCTATACCGAAAAAATATCTGACAATATCCCGTTCGCGTTCGGTGAGCGTGGACAATGCCCTGTCTATTTCTTTTGCAAGAGATTCGTTTAACAGTCCTCTGTCGGCATTTGGCGAATCGTTGTTGACAAGCACATCGAGCAGGCTGTTGTCTTCGCCGTCGACAAAAGGCGCGTCCACCGAAACATGTCTGCCTGAAACCCTTAACGTGTCGGAAACTTTTTCTTTCGGAATTTCCAGAATCGTCGAAAGTTCTTCCGACGAAGGGGTTCGCTCGTTCTCCTGTTCGAATTTGGCAAGAGCCTTATTGATTTTGTTCAGCGAGCCTACCTGATTGAGCGGTAAACGCACAATCCGCGACTGCTCCGCCAGGGCTTGCAGGATAGACTGGCGAATCCACCAGACGGCATAGGAGATGAATTTGAAACCGCGTGTTTCGTCAAATTTTTCGGCAGCTTTAATCAATCCGAGATTGCCTTCGTTGATTAAATCGGGCAGGCTCAGTCCCTGATTTTGGTACTGTTTTGCAACGGAAACCACGAAACGCAAATTCGCTCGCGTAAGTTTTTCCAATGCTTCCTGGTCGCCCTTTTTAATGCGCTGTGCCAGCTCTACTTCTTCTTCTACAGAGATTAATTCTTCACGACCAATCTCCTGCAAATACTTGTCAAGGGAAGCACTTTCCCTGTTGGTGATTGATTTTGTAATTTTAAGTTGTCTCATTATATTCTAATCTCTAATTTTATAAAATTTTTTTACACGAAAGCCGAATCCAATTTTTATAATTGAACTTCGGCTTTCAGATATATATCGGAAGAGTGCTCCTTTAACCCGGCGGTTACAATTCAAATGCGACGTAATCCCGTCTGCCGTTGGGATAAATTCCCTCAATAAACACTCCTTCTCCTCTTTTCAACTCGTTGATAATACTTGCCAATTCTTCTACGGAGGCTACTGATTTCTGATTGACTTTCGTTATTATAAATCCTTGTCTCACATGATTCTTTAGCTTACCGTTACCAAGTTCCGTAATTCGGACGCCTCCTTTAATTCTTAATCTGCCGGCAAGTTCCTTACCAACCGTTTCAAATTTGGCGCCCAACAATTCCAGTTTGTCTTCGGACACCACATCTGTATTGCCTGCCTTATTACGCAAAGTGGCGGTAATTTGTTTCGTTTTTTCGTTGCGAATCAATGAAATTTCGATTTTGTCGCCCGGTCTTAATTTGCCAACTTCCTCAACAACAATACTTTTGGCTGTAACATCTTTATTTCCTATTCGTACAATAATATCTCCTTTTTCTATTCCTGCCTCTTTGGCGGCGCTGTTTTCAACCACTTCCGCAACATATACACCTTTATATTTTTTCAGCGCTTTTAATTTCTCCACATCAAGTTTTTCTTCTTCCGCATATTTTTCAAGATATGTATCATCGTCAAAGTCAGGATCGTTCAAATCAATATATCGGATACCTAAAAGCGCCCGCTGAACAACGCCGTATTCGATGAGGTCTTTAACCACTTTTTTCGTAATGTTTGCAGGCACTGCAAACGAATAGCCTTCGTATATTCCTGTACGGGAGACAATAAGGGTATTTATCCCGACAAGTTCGCCCTTCAGATTTATCAAGGCTCCACCGCTGTTACCGGGATTAACGACGGCATCAGTTTGTATAAACGCTTCTATTCCAAAATCGTTCGGCGTAACACCCAGCGTTCTTGCTTTTGCGCTGACGATACCGGCTGTAACAGTCGATGTGAGATTAAACGGATTACCGATTGCCAGCACCCATTCGCCAAGCCGCAAATTGTCGGAGTCGGCAAATCCCAGAGTAGGCAATTTTGTGTCGGTTTCGACCTTCAGCAGGGCGACGTCCGTAGTCGGGTCTTTGCCGATAACTTTGGCGACGGCAGTTGTTTTATCGTTGAAAACCACCGTGATGTCATGGGCTTGATCGACCACATGATTGTTTGTTACGATATAACCGTCCTCCGATATAATCACTCCGGATCCGGAGCTTGTTGGCGTATAGTCCTGATACTCCTGCCTTCCGGGGTTGCCGAAAAAGAAATCAAAGAGATCGTTACTGCCGGAATATCTTCGCTGAGTTTCTCCCGTTACCTTAACGTGCACCACCGCGGAGACAGCGTGTTCCGCCGCATCCGAAAAATTCACGGGTTCGCCGGCAGAGGAGAAGGCGACGGCAGTAACAGGCATTTGCCGCGTATGAACCAGTTCGTTTGCCGGAGTTTTTTCCGGTTCTTTTTGTTGCTGTTTGGAAATTACCAGTGCTCCTATCAAGCCTCCGCACAGACTTGCAAATACTAATAAAATAATCGTTTTTAAAATGTTACTATTTTTCATAATCAACCTTTTTTATTACTTTATACTTTTTTATTTTTTAATCTACTTCAATATAACTTTTAAATAAATAACAAAGTTCAAACATTCGGGACTAATAACTCCTGTAAATCCATCTTCTGAACAGATATTCAGCTCTGTAGAGCAGATAAGATTTTTCGCCCAAAATGTCTTTGAATTTTTCCGCATACTGTTTTCTCAAAAGAGCTTCGTCCTCATACGATTTCACATCCATATTGACTAATGCCTCATATTCGTTGCGTCTGTATTTTTTGAAGGGGTCGCATAATTTCGTGCTGACATCCCTCCTTTTATTTTGAACTTTCTCGATTTTATCGGAATAATCCTTATACACAGGCCAAAAGACAGCTGCCTGCGCATCGGTGAGTTCCAATACCTTGTTAAATGAGACCACTCTCATTGAATCAATATATTCTATGAATTTCCTTTCTTCTTCCGCTCTTTTACGCTCTGCCTCGATGCTGTTGATAATCATGGCATTGTTGTCGAAATTGCCGATAGCACGATTATTGTTATCGGGGGATATCGTTTTGCTACGCAACTCGAAATAGATGTATCCTTCATCAAAAACCGTATCCAATTCTATCTGTTCCGCCTTGATCTGCGCATAAGTATTACTCACGGTAATACTGAAAAGAGCCATTAACCCTATTAAATTCCTCATAAAAAACCAATTAAATAATTTTTTAATACCTCGAAGCAAAATAGTCATTCAGACTGACATTTTGTACGGCTAAATAATCAGCCATAGCGTTACGGTTTATTTTCAGAGCGTTCTTCCGAAAAGCCGACCCCGACGCCACATCCTCCTGTTCTGCACTTACTGTTTGAACATCAGGCGCTTGTTGTTTAAAAAGAGAAATGTTGCCAAAATACGACATAAACAATGCGAGCGCTAATACCATGATTCCTCCCGCCCATGCCAATCTGGGTATAAACCCGAACTCCGGCCTCTTTTTTGCCGCTGTACGCTTTTCCTGAATCTTCGACGGCAAACCGTCAAAGTAATTGTCGGGAACAGCAAAAGGATTCTTTTTCAATTCGTTATCTAACATCGTTCTACCATTTTTGCAAGTGTTTAGACAAATATATATGTTAAAGGTTTAATCTTCCTTTAAAAATTTTTCAATTTTTTCCACTGCATGGTGGTACGAGGCTTTCAAAGCTCCGACCGATGTTCCCAGAACAGAGGATATTTCTTCGTATTTCATTTCTTCAAAATATTTCATGTTAAAAACCAGTCTTTGTTTTTCGGGCAAACGCAGGAGCGCCTTTTGCAGCTTCAACTGCATCTCGTCTCCGCTAAAATAAGCATCGCTCTCAAGCGTATTGCTCAAATGATTTTCTACGTCCGACAAAGGTAATAAAAATTTTGTTCTCTTGCGCCTCAAAAACGTCAGCGCTTCATTTGTCGCCACACGATAGAGCCAGGTAAACAGCTGTGACTCTTCTCTGAACGATTCCAGTCCTTCCCACGCTTTCAGGAAAGTATTCTGCACCAAATCGTCGGTATCGTCATGCGAAATTACTATTTTTCTGATATGCCAGTATACCCTTTCCTGATATTTTCGCGTAATCAGATTGAATGCATAGTTCTTCTGTGCCGGATTACGGAACATCGCGATTAACTCCTTATCGGTATAATTATTATCTTTAAGCATTTAGTATCCGACCCAAATTTCGTAGCAATTTAATTTGCGTACAAAAGTATCACAAAATCACGAAAACAACAAATAATCTTTCCAAATAATTTCGGCGCTTGTCGAA
>JAISSE010000181.1 GCA_031273285.1 Prevotellaceae bacterium | reverse complement strand
ATCCCGGCTCGGAACTCCGTATTCCTGGCTTGGAACTCCGTCGTCCTGGCTTTTAGCAGGGACATCCTGGCTTTTAACAGGGACATCCTGGCTTTTTGCAGGGATGTCCTGGCTTTTTGCCAGGACGTCCTGGCTTTTTGCAGGGACGTCCTGGCTTTTGACAAGGATGTCCTGGCTTTTTGCAAGGATGTCCTGGCTTTTTGCCAGGATGTCCTGGCTTTTAACCAGAATGTCCTGGCTTTTAACCGGGATGTCGGAGTTCTGAACCGGGATGATGAAGTTTTTAGCCTGAATGTCATTGTTATATGTAAAAAAAACCTCACTTCGGGTGTTGCGAACAACGCTCGGAGTGAGGAATGTGGTACTGCGGACAAAACAGTCTGCGCAAATAACCGATTATTCGGTAATTTCTTCGTCGCTTTTGGTACGTTTTACACGTGGAAAGCGTACTTTGAGCGCTTCGTACACTGCTTTTGCACCGGGTACATCCTGTGAAGCGGCGTGCTTCACCGAATTGTAGAACGTGAGAGCGGCGTGGTAGGCTTCGCTGCCTGCCAGCATGCGTGTGTCGTCGATATTTTCGGCGGTTTGCTGTACCGTTACGTAAAGCGGCAGAATGTTGTGGGCATCGGCAAAGTCGATGGCAAACGCCGACATGTTCAGATACGGCGGACACAACATAGGATTTAACCCCGCCAGCTCGAAGGCTTTCTCGACGAAACTGAGCGTTTTTTCGCCCATTTTCGGAATATTTTGCCTCTCCGCAGGCGTCAGCGAATGTACGTACGGGTTCAACAAATCACGCAATTGCTCTGCCAGCGACTGTGCCTGAATCAGCACATCGTCGGGGATTTTTAAAGCATGTTCATTAGACCTCATACTATTTACGTTTTAAAATTATTTTATATAATTTTGCAAAGGTATAACTTTTTTTTGAAATTCGTCTTTTTTTCGGATATATTCCAAAATGTCGTTTTCCAAAATACTGGTTTTTAAATACAAAAGGCGCAAGATATTTTTCATGGCGCCCTTCGTAACACACTTTGTGCCATTTGTGTTAAAATAAGATCTTTTCGTATCGGACGGATTTTTGCAGATAAATCAAACTAAACGCAGACTATTAAATGGATAATAGTCTGCGTTTTTCTATTCAAACTGCATCATCCGGGCGCTATCGAGACGGTCGCTACGGCTTTAATGTGTCGTATAACCGCCGTCAACAACGAATTGCGAGCCTGAAACAAACGACGCCCTGTCGGAAAGCAGAAATGCCACCGCATCAGCCACCTCCTCGGATGTGCCGAAGCGTCCCTGCGCATGTTGCGATACAAGATGCTGACGGGCAGCTTCGTTCATATTACTAAGCAGAGGCGTGTCGATGTAGCCGGGATGCACCGAATTGATTCGGATACCCTTGTTCGCATAACCCAAAGCCGCCGCTTTCGTAAGACCGGTAACACCGTGCTTTGCGGCAACATAACCGACGGCTGTTGCCTCGCCCACAAGTCCGAGAATGGAAGCCGTATTGACGATGGCTCCGCCGCCGGCTCGCAAAATTGCGGGAATTTGCGCGTGCATCCCGTAAAACACCGCATTGAGATTCACTTCGATAACTTTGCGATAGCCTTCAATGTCGATGTCGGCAAGAAGTCCCTGCGGACCGCCTATACCTGCATTGTTGAACGCCAGATGCAATGCTCCGAACTCTTTTTCCGCGAAAGCCACGGCATCCGCGTTTGCCTTGGGGTCGGTTACATCGGCTGCAAAAGGCAAGGCGATACCTCCGGCAGCAACAATCTCTTCGACAACCGCACGCGCCGCATCTTCCCTTAAATCAACAACAACAACTCCGGCTCCCTGACGCGCAAGTTTTGCCGCCGTAGCCTTTCCGATTCCCGACGCTCCACCGGTAATGATGACCGTTTTTCCTTCAAAGCGTCTTGAATACTCTTTGTAAACTTTATTTCCCATGTTTTTAACAATATTTAATTAATAATATTACAAAGGTAATCACTGTTTGCCATTTATTTCATTGATTTTTTCTGTGGCGACATATACAATATCTATTGAGATACCGTTGAATTTGATTGTCTGCGGATAAACAATCTCACAATATCTCTGCGGAAACATCTTACAATGAACGTTACGCCGTTTCTGGCTGTCGACAGAACAGCGGAGTCGGAAAGGGAGCTTAAAAACATGCTTGAATTTTTTATCATTCGTGCAGTGTTGATGAAAAGGTGGCGTTTGGCTGCGCCAAGCGTCAGTTCGACGCAGTCAAACGCACCGCTTTGGAACGGAGATACATGTTAAAAAAAAGAGAGCCGGGATTTGGGTGTCCCGTCTCTCATAACCTAACTTAAACCTATGAAAAAACCAATTTGTCTATAAGATACTTTTTGATAAAAAAGGTTTAATCGCATCGAAAAATTTTTTTGTTAAAAGTTGTTAAGAAGGGGGGGGAGGGTGATGTATGAAGGATGATGTATGAAGGATGGAACCGGGACGGCGGGAAAACTGCGGATTCGGGCGTCGAAAACGTATCCCGAAAAATAAAAAAATGCGGAAGTGGTACATCGAGTGAAAAAATCCTTATCTTTGCATCATATGAATGATTGCATCAGTTCAATGGTTGTAGTGTTATTTTGCCTGAATTTCATTTATGTAAAAGCTCCGGCAGACGACAAAATAAATACGGGAAAATATGTTTATAACGAATCATTACGTATGGGATTTGCGATTATAAGGGTAAAATTGATGAAGAATGCTATCTATTATTGCGGCTATTGATGAGAATAATGCCATCGGGAAGGATAACAGACTTCTATGGCATATCGCGGAAGATTTGAAATATTTTAAATCGGTAACAGCCGGACATCCGGTTATAATGGGACGAAAGACTTTTGAATCCATCGGCAGGGCATTGCCCGGCAGAACCAATATCGTCGTAAGCCGCAATCCGCAGTTTGCCGCTGCCGGATGCGTTGTTGTCCCGTCTCTGGAAAAAGCGGTAACCGTTGCAGCGGCAACGGATGATATCCAGTTTGTTATAGGAGGAGCTTCGATATACGGGGAAGCTGTCCGTATCGCGGATATGATATATCTGACGGTCGTTCACGGCAAATATGACGCCGATACGTTTTTTCCCGAAATTTCGGAAACCGAATGGAGAGAAATCGAAAGAATTGATTTTGAGAGAGGCAGTGAGTTCAACCGTCCTTTCAGTTTTGTAAAACTGCAGCGAAAATGACCGGACGATTGAACTGCCTTTTAGAGTATTACAGCATGTAAAATTGATGATTTTTATGGCATACAACAGACTGATAAAAGAGACAAGCGCGTATCTGAGAAATCATGCTCATCAGAAAATCAACTGGTATCCCTGGTGCGAAGAAGCATTCGAAACGGCGAGGAAGGAAAACAAACTGATTTTTATAAGCATAGGCTTTTCGGCTTGCCACTGGTGTCACGAATTGTCGAGAAACTGCTTTAACAATGCGGCAATAGCGCAAACGCTTAACCGTTACTATGTAAGCGTAAAAATAGACAGGGAAGAGCGTCCGGATGTCGATCAGTTTTACATGAATGCCGTCGAAATAATCACCAACTCAAGCGGATGGCCTGTTTTGTGTTTTCTGCTGCCCGACGGCGCGCCGGTGTATGGAAGCGCCTATCTGCCTCCCGACCAGTTTCTTGAGATGATACTCGGACTACAGCATACCTACAGCAACGATCGCGAGAAACTCTCGGAAATCGGGGCGGAACTTGTAGGCATACTGAAGGATACCAATATAATCGACAAAAAGCCGGTCGAAAAATTAACAATCGAAAACATCAAATTAGTGGTCGAACCCTGGCGCAGAAAGTTCGACAATGTAAACGGCGGGACTTTGGGGCTGCCAAAGTTTCCGTTGCCGATATCTTTGATTTTCATGCTTAATTCGGGATATTATCTCGACGACCCCTCATTAACGTCATATGTCGAGAAAACATTGACCAATATTGCCAAAGGAGGCAT
>JAISSE010000180.1 GCA_031273285.1 Prevotellaceae bacterium | reverse complement strand
ATAATTAAATGAAACGATGAACTATACTTTGCTTGATTTTCTGAAACTGCTCGGTTCGCTGGGTATGTTTCTGTACGGCATGAAGATAATGAGCGAAGGACTGCAAAAAATCGCGGGCAACAAACTCAGAAGAATCCTGTCGGCTATGACCGCAAACCGTTTTATGGGAGTGTTTACGGGAGTGCTGATAACGGCGCTGATTCAATCTTCGTCGGCGACAACAGTGATGGTCGTCAGTTTCGTGAATGCGAAAATTCTCTCTCTGGCACAGTCCGTCAGCGTGATAATGGGCGCAAATATCGGGACTACCGTTACCGCGTGGATAATATCCATTTTCGGATTTAAAGTGGATATAGGCATCATGGTGCTGCCGTTGATCGGTTTTGCGATACCTTTCATGTTTTCGAAAAGAAGCAGCAACCAGTCGTGGGCGGAATTTATCATGGGGTTCGCGTTTCTGTTCATGGGGCTGGAGTTTCTGAAAACCAATGTTCCCGACGTGCAGAGCAATCCGGATATGCTTGCCTTTTTACGGAATTATTCCAATATGGGATATGCCTCGATTCTGCTGTTCGTATTTATCGGCTCGCTGCTGACCATCATAGTGCAGTCGTCAAGCGCCACGGTTGCAATCACGCTCATAATGTGCAGTCAGGGCTGGATTTCGTTCGAAATAGCCTGCGCCACCATTCTGGGCGAAAATATCGGTACGACCGTAACGGCAAATCTGGCGGCGTTATCTGCCAACGTGTCGGCAAAAAGGGCGGCATTTGCGCACTTCATGTTCAATGTATTCGGCGTTATATGGACTCTGGCGTTATTTTATCCGTTTACACGGATGATAGCATCGATAGTGTCCAGCATCGGACCGGGCAATCCACATCAAATCACGGAATTTCTCGCAAATCTGGATACCGCAACCATCTCGGCGATTACCTCCGGAACAAATTTGTCGCCCGAACTTGAAGCGCTGCGAACGGAATATATCGGTATGCAGACTGCCGTTTCCTATTCCCTGTCGCTGTTCCATTCAACCTTCAATCTTATAAATGTTACAACAATGATATGGTTTGTAAATGTCTATGTAAAAATATGCACCAAACTTATCAAAAGCAGAAAACCGGATGAAGAATTTCAACTCAAACACATTTCGGCAGGTATACTGTCGACGGCGGAACTGTCGATATTGCAGGCAAAACAGGAAACTCTGGTATATGCCGAGCGTATGAAACGAATGCTTAACATGTGCAGGGAATTATATTACGAAAAGAATGAAAGGAACTTCCTCAAAACTTTCGGGCGAATAGAAAAATACGAAAATATCAGCGACAGGATGGAAGTCGAGATAGGAAACTATCTGCGAAAAGTTTCCGAAGGACGCCTGAGCGCCGCAAGCAAGGAGGTCATCAGGGATATTTTACGTGTCATAACCGAAATAGAAAGCGTCGGCGATTCGATGTACAACATGGCAAGAACAATAAACCGGAGGAATGAAAATCACGAAGGTTTCACGCCCGAACTCGACGAACATGCCGAAGCTATGCTCGAACTGATTGCCAAAGCGCTCGACAGAATGATCGAAGTGCTTAATATCGAAAATCCGCAGCAGTCGGACATGGATGTGTCGAGCAATCTCGAAAACGAAATCAACACTTTGAGAAACAAGCTCAAAATGCACAACATCGAGGACGTCAATTCTAAAAAATACGATTATACGGTGGGTGTTATATACATGGACTTTATTGCCGAATGTGAAAAACTTGGCGATTATGCAATTAACGTTGTCGAAGCATGGTGTAACGTTGCCGCATCAACAAAATAACGATAGTATGACCTCCGACGATTTACTGTACACGATTGCTTTGACCATGATTCCGGGAGTCGGGGGGATTACCGCCCGGAAACTCGTGGCAGCCTGCGGTTCGCCGCGGGAGGTTTTCGACGCTCCGAACAAAAAACTCGCGGGCGTGTTGAACGCGAACGTAACCGGAACGTTGAACAGAACCGAAATTCTGAAAGAAGCGGAAAAAGAACTCCGGTTTGCCGTATCGAACGGTATCAAAGTGCTTTGTTATACCGACGACGATTATCCGCAGCGACTGAAGCAGTGTGCCGACGCGCCAGCCGTACTTTTTGTAAAAGGCGTTGCGAATCTGAACAGTCCCAAGATAATCAGCATGGTCGGGACACGCAGCGCATCGAACTACGGACTGTCGCTGTGCAGGAAATTCATTGCCGAGCTTGTCGAGAAAAACTACAGACCGGTTATTGTCAGCGGACTGGCATTCGGGATTGACGTCTGCGCCCATACTTCGGCATTGTCCAACGGGCTGGATACCGTGGCGGTGATGGGTACGGCTTTGAATAAAACATATCCGGCGGCGCACGAAAATATTGCCCGTCAGATAGAAAAACAGGGTGCGCTTGTATCCGAATTTACTACCGGCGCGGCGATTGTGCCGGGCAATTTTGTCAGCAGAAACCGTATTATTGCAGGTCTGGCGGATGTTACGATAGTGGTCGAATCGTCGAAAAAAGGAGGCGCTCTGCTGAC
>JAISSE010000154.1 GCA_031273285.1 Prevotellaceae bacterium | reverse complement strand
CGAAGATTACAGATATTCCAGTCTGGAAATTCTGTCGGAGCAGAATATTTCGTTGGCGACATCCCTGATATCCGCCGATGTTACGGTTTCCATCTGCCGTACAAGCATCTTTGTTCCTTCGAAATTATTGTGCGACAGGATGCTTTTACTCATTGTCTGCATCATTTGCTCGCTGTTTTCCTGAGCGATGATATACTGCCCGATAAACTGTTTTTTCGCTTTGGCGAGCCGGAATGCCGACAAAGCGTCGGTTTTCACTTTCGACAGTTCTTTCATGACCAGATCGTGGCTTTTGTCCGCATTTGCTTCGGACGTTGCATAATACAGCGTTACATTTCCGGTGTCGTCGTACGGGGTGTAGCCTGTTTCGACGGTGTAGACCAGACCGTGTTTTTCTCTGAGCGACATGTTCAGTACGGAGTTTGAAGCCGGACCGCCGAGATAATTCAGCAGCAGCGATAAGGGGATTCTGCGTTTGTCGTTATAGTCGTATGCCGTGTTTCCCAAAATCACGTGGCGCTGGTGCGTCTGTTTTTTGACGGTTTTATCGAAAACCCTGCGGGAATCGGGTTTTACGCGATCGAACTTTCGCAGGTTGGCAGGCTGTTCGCCGAAATATTTCTCGCAGCAGTATCTCAGCCTGTTTTCGGATATTTTGCCCACGGACGAAAATACCATCTGGTTCGTGTTGTATGTTCTTGCAACAAACTTCATTATATCCGCCTGCGTGAATTTCTCGACGGTTTTCTTTGTCCCGAGGATATTTCGACCTATCGGATAACCCTCAAACAGCAAATCTTCGAAATCGTCGAAGATAAGGTCTGCCGGACTGTCCCCGTACGAGTCTATCTCCTCGAAAATCACCTGTTTTTCCCTGTTTATTTCGCGTTCCGGAAACGTCGAATTGAAAGTTACATCGGCAATAAGTTCCACTGCCTTGGCAAAATCCGCCGAAATCACACAAGCCTGCACAACGGTTTCTTCCTTTGTCGTAAAGGCGTTAAGCTCGCCCCCCGCATTGTCCAGACGGTTGTTAATGTGGTAGGCTTTGCGTTTTGCCGTTCCCTTGAACAGGGTATGTTCAAGAAAATGAGCCATTCCATGTTCCGCCTCATGTTCGTCGCGCGTGCCGGTATTAATTGTTAAACCGCAGAAAACCACAGGAGAAGATGTATATTTATGAATAACACGTATCCCGTTGGATAAAGTGAATGTTATAATCATTATCCGTTCAAATTCTATCAAAAATCGGCGCAAAGATACTCTAATTTCGGGATTTTTCGATTATTGTTCCGGCGACGGGGGCATTTTATACGTTTTATCCGCAAGAGTTTTTATTTTGCCGCCGGAATGTATGATGTTTTTTATCAGGATACTACAGGGGGCGTAACCGTCGGAAGAAACAATTTGAGACGGGAAAATTGACGGATGTCCGATTTTTGCGTATGTTTGCAAATTATTTATTAAAAATTTTTAAAAGTATGGCTTATAAAATCAGTGAAGACTGTACTGCTTGTGGAACTTGTATTGACGAATGCCCTGTTAGCGCAATTTCTCCCGGAGATATCTACTCGATAGACCCGGAGGCTTGCACCGAATGCGGCACTTGTGCGGATGCCTGCCCCGTCGGCGCGATACATCCGGAATAGACCGATACTCCACAACAAATGCATGGAAAAGCTGTCCGAACATGTATCGGGCAGCTTTTTTTTAATTGAAACACCCATGACAAAATAAATTTAGACACACAGGGGAATGATTATGAACCGGGAAATAAATGATGTATGCCGGCTTTGATGTCGAAGACATCATATGTTTATAGAAAAACGATGTTGTGTTTCAATTCGACCCCTTCGGGGTCGCACAGCAGAGGCGCACATTTCTTCTATAAACATTTGACCTCTTCGAGGTCGAACTTCATATTATGTTTTGTATAATATTGCATACTAATAAAATGAAACTTATAAACATATGAAAATTGAAAATGCCGGACGACGCCATTGTGGTCGAATTACAGGAGGGTATCTTAGAAAATCTGTTTAAACGGTTTTAATGCAAAGGGCGCAAAGTGTAACGCAAACGTAAGTTCCCTGCGCCCTTTGCGTTTAAAAAATGTCTCTTTCGAGACGCACTCCGTAATATCGCGGCGGAGACGGAGCGCGGTCTCTACAATATCGCTGTAGAGTCTCGTAATTCGTAATTGCTACGGCGAGGCACGAGCCGGAAGCAATCCACCGATAAGCGGTCGATACGTCGGATATGACGAATCCTTCGGTGAAGCGGTATACAGCCCCACTGCAAAAAAGGCGACCGCAAGGGACCGCCTTTTCACTCTCAACTCTCAACTATATTGAACGTAACCTCCTTTCGCCCCCTGTACGCGCCCTTGCCGTGGATGATGAGAGTAGCAGTTCCCGGCTTCACGTTGTTTTTGTACGTCAGGTTGAAATCAGCCGCAAACGTCAGTTCCTTGCCTTCGAGATACACGACGGGGATGGGAGTGATGGCTGCGCCCGTAGCCTGCTGAACGGGGATAGCGTCCGTATTTGCGTTTTTCACATCCTTTTTGGCATGTTGATGCGTATGCTCGTTAAAGTACGTGATGTATCCGTTCAACTGCCTGATAAACTCCGAGTATACGCCCGATTCGTCGAGCGTGGCGGCGGCGTCGATACGGTCGGTCATACGGTGATAGACAGTGTCCAGCTCTTGGCGCACTTCCTTTGTCTGACCGTCGGGACGGTCGGCAAGTTCGGCGTTGCGCAGGTCGAAAAGAGCATTGAACACCGATTCCGTTTCGGCGAGTTTCGTTACCCACGGCGCAATGCCCACAATATCGACTTTGTGAGCGTATTCCGGGCTTTGAAACTCCTCAATCAGCAGTTTTACCGCCGCCGATTCTTCCTCGAACGCCTTGCGCTCAATCTTTCCGAACGCCTTGAGGCGATTGTTGAGCGAAGTTGCCGCCTCGACGACCACAGGGTCGAAATGCCGCATACCGGCAGCCACGTTTTCGCGGATACCCGTAACGTAGCGGTCGATCAGCCGGTCGGTTTCGGCAAGCTGTTCGGTAACATCGCTCTTTCGCATCCTGTCGACCAGCTCGCCCTCTCTGGCGTAAATCCCGTCAAATTCGGGGATAAGCGTTGATAGTAATGTTCCCGCCGAGGGAAACCTGTTGAGTAAACCGCGAAACTCGCCGGCAAACTCATAATGCGCCTCATTTCTGTAATAGTGGAGGTGCGCCGATTCAATATGTTTCATACTTCCTTTTTTTAAAAAATAAAACAATATAAATTATCTATAAATATTTTTCGTGATGGCGTCCTAAGCATTAGGACGAGCCCCCGCAACCTGCGGGACGATGTCCTAAGCATTAGGACGAGCCCCCGAAACCTGCGGGACGATGTCCTAAGCATTAGGACGAGCCCCCGCAACCTGCGTGACGCCGTCCTAAGCATTAGGACGAGCCCCCGCAACCTGCGTGACGTCGTCCTAAGCATTAGGACGGAGTTACACAACTTTCGGAACAATGTCCGCAGCGTGGGACGAAGCCCCGAAACCTGCGGACAGCCTCCCGCTTCGGTTAATAAAAAAGTGTTTACCGTATTTTTCGAGCAGAGCAAATAAGGCGCAAAAAAGCAACCGTCAGGATTTGCTCTGCGGAAACTGTTTCTCCAAAAAGGATTCTCGACTGTAAATATTTGCGTTATCATGGCTCATTTGATAATCTCAATAAAAACGCAAAGTTAAATATTTTTTTGGAAATGATAAATATTTTTTTGGAAAAAATATGCACACCCCCGCGAAC
>JAISSE010000148.1 GCA_031273285.1 Prevotellaceae bacterium | reverse complement strand
TCGTCTTGTCGTCATTGGTAGGCGTAAGCCGAAGCAATCCAGAAAAATAAAGCATAAAATAAGTCTATTCCCGGATTGCTTCCGGTTGCGCCGTCGCAATGACGACAAGCGCAGTCATTACTACTTTTTCAACAATATACTATCGAAAAAATTTGTGTAGATACTATTGACGCCGAACGGGGGTTCATTGAGGGCAATGAAAGAATCATTGAAGGCAATGAAAGAATCATTGAAGGCAATGAAAGAATCATTGAGGGCAATGAAAGAATCATTGAGGGCAATGAAAACTCTGTCTAAACCAATGAACGTTTTGTTGAAATTGTCCGAAACTTCATCCAAACTGCTCGAAGTTTCATCCAAACCGACGAATTTAATTGTAACGTCAGCAATGCAATATTTTTGGCTAAATCTTTTTTTGAGGCGCTATGGAGGTAGGCTACGTTCCCTTCGTTCGGCGTAGCGTCCTCCCTCCATAGCACCTCAAAATAAGATTTAGCCGATATTTCCCGTTTTCGGTTACTTGGATATTTTATCTATCTTTGTTCACGAATTTTCATTTTTTGTTAAACATTAAAATATTATTCAAAATATACATATAAATATGAAGATATTAATTATTGAAGACGAGACAGCGTTATTGGAAACGGTCAAGCAGTTTCTTGAAAAAGAGCGTAATGTTGTGGAAACAGCCCCGACTTTGCGCGAAGCATTGGAGAAAGTTTCGGTGTATGATTACGAATGTATCCTGCTCGACATCATGCTGCCCGACGGCAACGGACTTTCGTTTCTGCAAAAGTTGAAAGAAATGCACAAGTCGGACAGTGTGATTATTATTTCGGCAAAAGATTCCGTCGATGACAAAGTGGCGGGACTGGATCTGGGAGCGGATGATTACTTATCAAAACCGTTTCATTTATCGGAACTTAATGCACGCATCAGAAGCCTTGTCCGCCGAAACAGAAACAACGGAGAACCCTTTATCGAGCTTGACAATATGAGAATTATTCCCGATAAATTCGAGGTATCAATCAACGGAAAAACCCTGGATTTGAACAGAAAAGAATATGATATTCTGCATTATTTTTCCACCCGTCCGAACCGGCTGATCAATAAAGCCGTTTTGGCGGAAGCCGTCTGGGGCGACTGTATAGATCAAACGGATAACTTCGATTTTATTTATGCCCAGATAAAAAATCTGCGCAAAAAACTGAACGACGCCGGAGCAAATGTCGAAATAAAGGCAGTTTACGGTTTTGGTTATAAATTAATTGTGGAAGAAAAATGAAACTGTCCAGCAGAATCATCTCCCGCATATCTCTTGCACTCCTGTTGCTGTTTGCCCTGTGGGCGTCGCTCTTCTATTTCATTATCATAGAGGAAATCAATGATGAAACGGACGATGCTCTTGAGGATTATTCCGAATATATCATAACCCGTGCCTTGGCGGGCGAAACATTGCCTTCGGCAGACAACGGCTCCAATAACAGCTATCACATAACGGAAATAACGCCGGAATATGCCGACCGGAATCCCGCCATAAGTTACAGATCGGAAATGATATACCTCCATTCCAAAAAAGAAACCGAACCGGCGCGTATCCTGAAAACAATTTTCAGGGACGCCGGCGACCGATACCGCGAACTGACGGTATCTATCCCGACAATCGAAAAAGAAGACCTGCAGGAAGTAATCCTCTGGTGGATTATTGTCCTTTACATTTCACTGCTGATATTAATCATCGTCGTCAATCTGTGGATATTGCACAACAGTTTCAAACCCCTGTATGCAATTCTGAAATGGTTAGATGATTTCGGCGTCGAAAAGGAAGTGACTCCGCTTGACAATCCCACCCGAATAACTGAATTCGGCAAATTGAACAGCGCCGTGATGCGTGCCGCACAACGAAATACGGATACTTATAAACAGCAGAAATCCTTTATCGAACATGCTTCGCACGAATTGCAAACGCCCCTGGCAGTCAGCCTCAACAAGCTGGAACTGCTTGCGGACGACCCGGAACTGAACGAAAGGCAACTCGGAGAAATCGACAAAATCACCCAATCGCTCAACCAGATGGTCAAACTTAACAAAACCCTCCTGCTGATGACCAAAATAGAAAACAATCAATTTCCCGATAAAAAAGAAGTGGCAGTGAACGACCTGATAAAAAAACTGATTGCCGACTGTCTGGAAGTTTACGCTCAACGCAACATCTCCCTGCTGCTGAACGAAGATGCCGTTCTAAAAATCAGCATGAATGAAACCCTTGCATCCATACTGTTCGGCAATCTGCTCAAAAATGCCTGCCTCCACAACCGGCAAAACGGCATTATACGCATCCGTATTTCGTCCTTGAGTTTTACCGTCGCCAATACCGGTATTCCCGAAATGTTGGACGAGGCATCCATCTTCAACCGTTTTTATTGCGGCATCAAAAAGGAAGATTCCACCGGACTTGGACTCTCTCTCTGTCAATCCGTCTGCAGGCTCTACGGAATAGAAATCCGCTACGCATTCATCAATCGGGAACATTCGTTCAGTCTTCTTTTTCCGACTTTAAGATGATGCCTGAATCAGGATTTACCGTAAACCGCCTTCACAAATGGAGGATACAGGGGGCTGTGCTATTGCTGTCATTCATAATTCATAATAATATTTACCTTTGCACGGCATTTTTTAATGGTTTAACAATTTAAAAAGATATCGTAATGATAGAGAAAAATACAATAACCCGCAGCTCTCAAAATCCTGAAAGAGCTATTTTAATAGGTGTAGTAACGGAATCGCAGAAAGCAAGCCGGTCGAAGGAATATCTCGACGAACTGGAGTTTCTTGCCGAAACAGCCGGCGCCATATCGGTAAAACGGTTTACTCAACGACTTCAGCATCCTGACCCGGGCACCTTTATCGGGTCGGGAAAGGTTGTGGAAATAAGAACCTTTCTGGAAGAATCGGAAATAAACCTCGCCATTTTCGACGACGAACTCTCCCCTTCGCAACTGAGAAATCTGGAAAAAGAGCTTCACTGCGCAATTCTCGACCGCACAGCGCTGATTCTTGATATTTTTGCGCAAAGAGCCAAAACAGCTTATGCAAAAACTCAGGTCGAGCTGGCGCAATATCAGTATCTGCTTCCGCGATTAACCCGCATGTGGACGCATCTGGAACGGCAACGGGGCGGCGCAGGCTTGAATATGAGAGGTCCGGGGGAAACGCAGCTGGAATCCGACCGCCGCATAATCCTCAACAGAATCGCCAAATTGAAAGAGGATTTAAAGAAAATCGACCGTCAGATGGCTTCGCAGAGAGGTAACCGCGGAGGCTTGTCGCGACTGGCTCTGGTGGGATATACAAATGTGGGGAAATCCACTCTGATGAATTTGTTGAGTAAATCGAATGTTTTTGCGGAAAATAAACTCTTTGCAACCCTCGACACCACAGTCAGAAAAGTTGTAATAGAGAATCTTCCCTTTTTACTTTCCGACACGGTGGGGTTCATAAGAAAACTGCCGCATCAGTTAGTGGAATCGTTCAAATCCACTCTGGACGAAGTGCGGGAATCCGATATTCTTCTGCACATTGTGGATATTTCGCACCCTGATTTTGAGGAACAAATTCAGGTGGTTAATAACACGCTTCATGAAATAGGCGCCGGAGATAAACCCGTATATCTTGTTTTTAATAAAATCGACGACTACACCTTCGAACAAAAGGACGAGGATGATTTAACTCCCGCAACCAAGGAAAATATCAGTTTGAACGATTTGAAAAACAGCTGGCTCGCAAAAGAAAACGCTCCATGCATATTTATTTCGGCAAAAGAAAAAGAAAATATCGCAAAACTCCGAACCGACATCTATAAAATGGTGTCGGAATTAGACGCCGGCAGATACCCTTTCGGAAATTTTATATGGTAATGGTAAAAGAAAACAGGAAAGGGAATATAATTTTTCTTGCTTCCTTCTTTTGCCTCAATTAATACCTTCTTTTCTCGAATTAATGGCTAAATCTTATTTTGAGGCGCTATTACTTCCGGCTGCGCCGTAGTAATGACGGCTACGCCGAACGAAAAGGTCGCCAAGCAGCCTTTCGGGCTATCGCTATGCCGAACGAAAGGAACTCCATACATAGCGCCAAAAAAGATTTAGCCTATAAAAACATGAATCGAATTTGCCGGAGGTTTTTCAGCGACCGGAAAACATGAATCGAATTTGCAGGAGGTTTTTCAGCGACTGGAAAACATGAATTGAATTTGCCGGAGGTTTTTCAGCGACCGGAAAACATGAATTAAATTTGCCGGAGGTTTTTCAGCGACTGGAAAATATGAATCGAATTTGCCGGAGGTTTTTCAGCGACTGGAAAACATGAATCGAATTTGCCGGAGGTTTTTCAGCGACCGGAAAACATGAATTGAATTCACCGGAGGTTTTTCAGCGACTGGAAAACATGAATCGAATTTGCAGGAGGTTTTTCAGCGACAGGAAAACATGAATTGAATTTGCCGGAGGTTTTCCGGCGACCGGAAAACATGAATCGAATTTGATTTGGGTTATTGTAATACTACAATGGCATGAATTGAATTTATAGAAGGTCGTTGCGATACGGCAAAAACATAAACTCACCGCTCGCGCGGGTTTGTAACCCGTGCGCCGGTATATCTATCTAGGGAACTCCTAAAAACTCGATTTTTCAAGGCAGACAAGATTTTTAAACCGGAGTTTACCAATTGTAAATGAGGATTTAAAAATTGAAGTCGAACGCCGAAAAAGCAGTTTTTAGGAG
>JAISSE010000145.1 GCA_031273285.1 Prevotellaceae bacterium | reverse complement strand
ACGAACTGCCCTTTGCCCATGCCGAAATTTACATCGCTCAGCACTTTTGTCTCTTTCTGGTAAATATCTACACCTCTAAAATCTATAACATTTTCCATCGCAAAAATATCTCCGCACAGACGGTTAATAAATCAGTTTTCTGCCGGGCTTGATAATGGTTTTTGTGGTGATTCCGTTTGCATCGCACAGATGCCGGACGGATGTCTTTGTCCGTTTCGCAATCAGGCTGAGGGAATCTCCTTTTCTCACAGTCCATACTCTTCCGGAGGATACGGCGGAAAGAAAGGATGATTTGCGATAATCGAAATTCTTTTGCGTTAAAAGCACGGTATCGCTTTTGACGCGCAGACTGTCGAAATCCACCAAATCGCGCGGATTCAGGCACTGACCCAAATATCTCAATTCGAAATGCAGATGGGGACCAGTTGATCTGCCCGTACTGCCTCCCAGACCGATCAATTCTCCGGCTTTAACCGTCTGGTCCTGTTTGACAAGCATCTTGCTCAAATGCCCGTAAAAACTTTCCAGACCGTTATTGTGACGGATAACCACCAGATTGCCGTACGAACCGACCCGCTTGGCTATCCGAACCATTCCGTCCATGACATTGAGTATCGAATCGCCCTTATATACTTTCAAATCAATACCGTAATGAAACCGGTACCGTCGCGGACCGAACTCCGATGTTACCCTGTAATGGTTGACCAGCGGATATCGAAAACCCGCAAGCGGCAGAGACACACTGTCGTTAAACAGTACCGAATCGGGAGCTATCTTGTACGGATTGACCTTCAGATTGTCCCAGATGAGATACAAATCGTCGGCGGGGATAATTCCTTCGCCACCCGAGTCTTCGTCAAGGTCAAAAATCCGGTCTTCGACATCGGGCAGATACCTTATTTCGACAGGCGGTATGTCAATTTCGATATTCGGTTTCAAAACCGGAACGACGAGATTATGAACCGGCGCGATATTTTTTTTGAAAAACTTTCTCGGCATGGGCGCTGCAAGCAAAACCGTACACGACAGTATCGACATTAACAGCAGGGCGGTAATTTTTTTCATTCTTTCATTTTTATCCGTAACGGTTTTATGCATCGATTTTGGCATATTTCGCGTGTGTTTCGATAAATTCTCTGCGGGGAGGAACGTCGTCTCCCATCAGCATGGAAAAGATTCTGTCGGCTTCCGAAGCATTTTCGATGGTTACCTGACGCAACACTCTGAATGCGGGATTCATGGTCGTAGTCCACAACTGCTCGGCATTCATTTCTCCCAGACCTTTATATCTCTGTATGTGCACTCCGGAATCCTTGCCTTTCCCTATCGCCTCTACGGCGGCTTTACGTTCTTCTTCCGTCCAGCAGTAGCGCTCTTCCTTGCTTTTTTTGACAAGATACAGAGGAGGAGTGGCAATATACAGATAACCGCGCCGTATCAGTTCCTGCATGTGGCGGAAGAAAAATGTCATAATCAGGGTTGCGATATGGCTTCCGTCGACGTCGGCATCGGTCATAATCACTATTTTATGATAGCGGAGCTTGTCCAGATTCAGAGCTTTCGAATCTTCTTCGGTACCGATGGTAACTCCCAGAGCCTGATATATGTTTTTTATCTCCTCGCTTTCGAACACTTTGTGTTCCATTGCTTTTTCGACATTCAGGATTTTACCCCTCAGGGGCATGATTGCCTGAAAAGCCCTGTCTCTGCCCTGTTTTGCCGTTCCGCCGGCGGAATCTCCCTCGACAAGAAATATTTCGCAGTTGGCGGCATTTCTGTCGGAGCAGTCGGCGAGTTTGCCGGGCAAGCCTGCGCCGGAAAGCACTCCCTTGCGCTGCACCAGGTCGCGCGCTTTTCGGGCGGCATGACGTGCGGTGGCGGCAAGTATGACCTTATCGATGATTTGTCGTGCTTCTTTCGGGTTTTCTTCCAGATAATAGTCCAGAGCGGAACTTACCGCCTGGTCGACGGCGATGGAAACTTCGCCGTTGCCGAGTTTTGTTTTCGTTTGCCCCTCGAATTGAGGTTCGGCAACTTTGACCGACAAAACGGCAGTCAAGCCTTCGCGGAAATCGTCGCCGCTGATATCGAATTTCAGTTTGGACAGCATCCCCGATTTGTCGGCATAATTTTTCAGCGTCCGGGTCAGTCCCCTGCGAAAGCCGGTCAGGTGAGTGCCGCCTTCGATGGTGTTGATATTGTTGACATACGAATGGACGTTTTCGTTGAAACCCGTATTGTACTGCATAGCGATTTCTACCGGAATACCCGCTTTTTCGGTTTCGATATAAATGGCTTTGTCAATCAGTTTGTCTCTTGTGGAATCAAGATAATCGACAAATTCGGACAAACCGGCTTCCGAACAGAATGTTTCCGAACGGTACTCGCGTATTTCTTCTCCGTCTTCGGATTCTTTCGATACCTGTTCCCGTTCGTCGGTCAGGCTAAGGGTTATACCCTTGTTGAGGAAAGACAGTTCCCTGATGCGCGCGGCAAGTATTTCGAAATTGTATTCCGTAACGGTGGTAAATATTTCGGCGTCGGGCTTGAACCGTATGGTCGTGCCCGTTTCGTCTGTTTCGCCGATAACTTCGACGGGAGTGAGAGGGACACCTTTACTGTACTGTTGCCGAAAGATTTTCCCGTCTCTTTTGATTGTGGCGACCAAATCCACCGACAGGGCATTCACGCACGAAACGCCGACGCCGTGCAGCCCTCCGGAAACCTTATAGCTTCCCTTGTCGAATTTTCCTCCGGCATGAAGTACGGTCAGCACCACTTCCAGTGCCGATTTGTTTTCCTTTTCGTGCCAGTCCGTCGGGATTCCGCGTCCGTTGTCGGTAACGGTTATCGAATTATCACTGTGAATGACGGTTTCGATATGCGTCGCATAACCGACGAGCGCCTCATCTATCGAATTGTCTATAACTTCGTACACCAAATGATGCAAACCTCTGGAACCCACATCGCCTATATACATCGACGGTCGTTTGCGCACGGCTTCAAGACCCTCCAGTACCTGTATGTTATCCGCCGAGTAAGTGCCTGTTTTAGTTTCGTTTATATCTTCCATTTATCCTTTAACTATTCTAATTTAAACCGTGCAAAGGTAATCATTTATTCTTATATAGCAAACTTTTTAATGGAAAATGGAAAATTGAGAATGGAAAATTGGGAGTTGGGAGTTGAGAGTTGAGAGTTGAGAGTGAAAAATATCTCTCCATTCTCAACTCTCAACTCTCAACTCTCAACTCTCAACTTACGGCAGGGTGGGGTAGGTGGTTGCGGCGACACGTTTATGACCTTCGCATTGACGAAAAACCGGGGTAAATTTGGTGAGGCGTCCGCGTTTTTCGCATACTTGAAAAAATGTTTAAAAAGTCGCAATATGTCTTATTCATCGCATGTTTGCGTCCGATTTTGTTAAATTTCTTTAAAAAAATATTTTTTTGGAATAATAGATGCTACATTTGTATCCTGTAACGTGTGTTACAGAACGTATAGATTTGGAATTTGGTAAAAATAAAGCACATATTATCCATAGTGTTCCTTTTGGTTTTTTTTCAGACAAATGCGCAGATATGGTGGAAGAAACAGAAACCCTATGTTTCGATTTGGGAATATCCCCGTGCGAAGGAAATGAATTTGCTCGACAGGGAATATTCGCGCAATCTGCATTTTGGATTCGGACTGGGGGTTAACGCTTTCGATTTTTCGAGAATACGAAGTTCGGGCAACACCGTTTTTATTCCCGGACAGGGCAATACCATACTTTATGCCGATGTGATTCATCTGAAGCCGGGGTTCAACATCAATGCCATTGTTGATTATCGTCTGGTAACAAATCTCGATATCCGTTTTGTGCCGGGTATATTCTTCGGACAGAGGGAACTGGACTTTTATCGTTACGACACGAAAGGACTTGTGCGAGCCATGCCGATTGCTTCCAACTATCTGGAATTTCCGATAGTTCTCAAATACAGCGCCGACAGATACACCAATTTCAAACCGTATATACTGACGGGGCTGAACACGAGGGTTAATCTTAGCAGCGCAATCAACACGGATTCGGAACGTTATATCGCACTGATAAAATTCGAACCTTTTGCCGAAATAGGTCTGGGTTTCGACTTTTATTTCGATTATTTCCGGATGAGCACGGAACTTAAAATCTCGGCAGGATTAATCAACTGCCTTGACAACACGGAAGCTCCGGGATATGAATATTACAGACAGTCACTGAAATCCATCCATTCGAACACGGTAGGATTTACCATTAGTTTTGAATTGTAATTATATTGATATGATTAAAAAAAACACAGATATACTGATAATTATACCGGCAAGATATGATTCTTCGCGATTGCCCGGCAAACCTTTGGTGAAAATCAGGGGAATAGAGATGATTAAGCGGGTTGCGTCCATCGCTTCATGTGTATGCGGGAATAATGCAAGCTGTGAATATATCGTCGCCACAGACGACGGGAGAATAATAAATTTCTGTAAAGACAACGGTATCAATGTCGTTCTCACATCGACGGACTGCAGAAACGGAACGGAAAGATGCCGCGATGCGGTCGAGCGTCTGAAAGTCTGTCCGAAACTTGTCGTCAACTTGCAGGGCGACAATCCCCTTTGCCCGCC
>JAISSE010000008.1 GCA_031273285.1 Prevotellaceae bacterium | reverse complement strand
GCTGCGGTAGATGCCGGAAAACACGTCTTCATGGAAAAACCGTGCGCCGTAGATCCTGCGGGTATCCGTACGGTAATAGCAGCAGCCAAAGTGGCTACAACCAAAGGATTAACCGTGGTTACGGGAAATCAGCGGCGGCATCGTCGCGACTATTGGGAAGCATTCGTTCAGGTGAAAAACGGATTGATCGGCGATATTGTTTCGGCTTCGGCTCACTGGAATCAGGGCGCGTGGTGGAACAAACCCAAACGTTCCGAATGGAGCGACATGGAATACAATCTCCGCAACTGGTTTAACATTAAATGGCTGAGCGGAGACCATATTCTGGATCAGGCTATCCACAATATTGATATCGTTACATGGTTCATGGGCGAACAGCCTGTGCGGGCGGTAGGTTTCGGCGGACGCGCTCAGCGTTATACCGGAGATATTTTCGATTTCTTCAGTGTTGATTATTACTACAACAACAACAAACGAATGCTGGCTACCGCACGTCAGATTGACGGTTGCGACACCAATATCGGAGAACTTGTATATGGCACCAAAGGCGCGGTTATTTTATATGACCCCATTCATATTGAAGATTTTACGGGAAAAACAATCTGGGCTTACGATTACGAGACCAAACCCGTAAAAGATCCTTATGATCAGGAACATGTTCATCTCGTGGAATCTATCCGGCTGGACAAGAAAATCAATCAGGCGGAAGATTTGGCTTATTCCACGCAGGTTGCTATCCTCGGACGCGAAGCTGCCTATACGGGAAAAGCAATTTCATGGGACGAAATCATGGCATCACCGCTTCGTTACGGTCCCGAAACATACGAGCTGGGCGATTTGCCTGATTATCACGAAGGCGTAGCTCCAAAACCGGGCAGACCGTCGAGTGAAGCCCTGGAAGCAGCGAAAAAATAAAGCCGGGATCCGGTCTGTGTTCATAAATCGGACATCCTTCTGCTGTTATGCATATCCGGTTTTGTCCGGTATTTATAGCGGAGAAGGATGTTTATTTTTATCTGCGGTCGGGTAAATCGAATAAATTAAAAATTGCGAATGGTTTGTTCACATTTGTAATTTAATTGTAAACGAAAAATAAATTAACATGATGACAAGAAATTTTTCCAAAGCATTCTGGACGGCAAATGTCGTTGAACTGCTTGAACGTGCGGCATATTACGGCGTTTTTATAGTAATCACCTTATATCTGTCCAATATTTTGGGCTTCAGCGATATTCAGGCGGGATTTATTTCCGGATTCTTTTCTGCCGGCTTATATCTGCTGCCCATGTTCAGCGGAGCTTATGCCGATAAAATCGGGTTTCGGAAAGCCATGCTGCTCGCGTTTTTACTGCTGACGGCGGGTTATGCGGCTATGGGGCTGCTGCCGACCGTACTGGAATCTGCCGGACTGGTATCCTACGGCACAAAAACGGAATTTCACGGAATCGCCGACAGCCCGGCACGATGGGCAATCATACCCGTAATGCTGCTGATAATGCTTGGCGGGTCGTTTGTCAAAAGCGTCATATCCGGCACCGTGGCAAGGGAAACGACCGCAGCAAACAGGGCAAGAGGATTTTCGATATTTTACATGATGGTAAATATCGGGGCTTTTTCGGGGAAAACCATAGTCGAACCTCTCCGAAAATCGATGGGCGAAACCGGTCTTATCGTGCTGAATTATTTCTCGGCAGCGGCTACTCTGCTGGCTTTCGTACTGATATTCTTCCTGTACGCATCCAACAGGGACGACAAAAACGGGAAATCCATCGGAGAAATTTGGAATGGCTTGCTCAAGGTGCTGTCGAACGGGCGATTGATGGTTCTTATAATCATAATATCCGGATTTTGGCTGGTTCAGGGACAAATGTATGCAACCATGCCGAAGTACGTTTTGCGTATGGCGGGTGCAGACGCCCAGCCGGCATGGTATGCGAATATCAACCCGCTGGTGGTCTTTCTTTTCGTAAATCTTGTAACGCATCTGATGCGCAAACGGAAAGCGATAACTTCCATGTATATCGGGATGTGTATTCTGCCTTTTTCCGCATTCATTATGGCTGCCGGAAATTTTGTCGGCACGGAGACAATAGCGGGGCTGCATCCCATTGCCTTCATGATGATTGTGGGGATAGCTTTTCAGGGTATAGCCGAAACATTCATATCACCGCGCTATCTCGAATATTTTTCGTTGCAGGCTCCCGAAGGCGAGGAAGGTCTTTATCTCGGATTTTCGCATCTTCACTCGTTTTTTTCGTGGCTGGTGGCGTTTATTATTTCCGGATATTTGCTCGACTGGTTCTGTCCCGACCCGGAAAAGTTTCCAAATCACGAAGCCTGGCAGGAAGCCGCGAAAAATGCGCATTACATATGGTATGTGTTTGTGGGTATTGCCGTACTGTCGGCTCTGGCACTGAATCTGTACGCACGTAAAACCGCCAGACAATAAGGCGCCGATTGAGAAAATTATGTGTATTAAATACCTAATACCATGTAAGTTATATTTAATTTAACATCATTTAACTTGGAGATTAAGAAAAATGCAGTATCTTTGCCCGAAATTGTATGTTAAATATAGTGTGAAATAATAGACATTATGTGCAATAAGAGTTTATAAGGCTTTCTTTAAAAGAGATACGAAAGTTGTGCAAACCGCAGGCGATTGGCATAACCTTATCGTCGAAACCGTATCTATGACATCTGAAACGCTCCCTGAGAATACAACAGCATTTGACACCGCCAATGGCGTGTTCGACTGCAATTCTGAAAGAGGAAATTTTGCCGTTTTGCTGTTTTTGCTTTTCGGACAGGTCTTTCCGTTCCGTCGGGCAGCACATCCTGTATGCCATGAAGGACAAACTGCATCTGTTGAGAGTTCCGGTCGGGCAACTCTTCGAGTGTTTTCAGCGTTTTGAGCAATATTTCCGACAGCAGGCGTATCCACGCATTACATTGAGGCTGAGTCATGCCGAATGTCGCTCCGTGATATTCCTGCAGAGGATTGTTTTTCAGGCAGGATAATATGAACGGTAACCTGTCGCCGATCATCGGTAACAGGCTACTTCTGCGCCCGTAAGAGATGCGTTCCCTGACTTTGCCCCGCAGGGTGTAATGAGAACAGTATTCATCCCGCTCATACTTGAAAGCGGGTAAAAAAGAGTCGAACTCTTCCACACTGAAGCAGGTCAAACTCTGCAACCGGGACGGATTTTTTCTTATTCTGTCGTACTTCATCCTGTATAATATTTTTGCAAAGATACGGAAAAGAATGCTTTATACAAGTATTGAATATAAACTCTAAAATATCGCCTCGCAGAGAAATTATTTTAACGTAAAGGGCGCAAAGTGTGTCGCAACGGGCGCAAATCATCAATCGACACATTCGCGTATCATATCCATAAACCACTGTGGTTGATACATTCCGAAAAAAAAGAAAATGCCGAGCAGGGCAAACTGAATGTATAAAGTCGGGCGGTCTTCTTTTTCGACGGATACCGGTTTGTCGGGTTTTTCGCCATACACTATTTTAAGCAGCTTGGCGCAAAGGAAATAGAGTATTATGCAAATCATCAGCCCCACCAGAATCAATGTAACCGCATTTGAACTCAATGCCGAAAAAGCGTACATTTCCGATATGAACAGCGCCGAAGGAGGAATCGCCGTCAATCCCAGCAAGCATAAAATCAATATGCAGGAGCCGACTCCGGATATTTGCCCGTATCCGCCGAGATTCTTCAATTTGTAGCTGCCATACGTTCTTCCGATTACGGACAGGCGCATGAAAGCGGTCGATTTTACCAGAGAATGCATCAGTACATGAAAAACGGCATAAACCATGCCTGCCCTGTCGGTCGAAAGTATCAGCAGGACGATACCCATATTTTCCACGGTCGAATATGCCAGAAGCCGTTTACAGTGCTCTACCTGAGCGATGTATATGGCTGCAACCAAAAGACTGACAAACCCCGCCACAAACATGACGTTCTGCGCCCACGGAAAAACCGGCGAATCGAACAGCAGCTTGTATATCCTGAATATCGAGACAAAACCCAGATTTACCATTGCTGTGGAAAAGAAAGCGCTCATGGGCGTCGGTGTGCTGTGATTCGCATCTATACCAATCGGATAGAGAGGGAAAAACTCCATTTTGCAGCTGTAACCCGTCAATACAAGTACAAACGCAAGTTTCAGATACAGAGGATTAGCCGTCGGAATCGCTTCCGCCAGACTGCCGAACGACATGTTGCCGTGCTGGTGTTTCAGTATGATGCTTAAAAACAGTATGCCGAGATAGGCTATCAGGATGCCTATCGAACAGACAAACACGTATTTCCATGCAGCCTCCAGCGCCCGCTCGGTACGCCGGTGATATATCAGCAGCGCCGACCCCAGGGTGGTCGCTTCTATCAGAACCCAGGTCGCCGTAACATTGTTCGAAAAATACGCCCCTGTGATTGAGGCGCATAACGACACAAACGCCATATTATACAGACCTGTCTGCTTGGCGTCTTCCCTGTCGAGATATTTTTGGCTGTGATAAAGTACTGCAAACGAGATTAAAACCAGAATCCCGAAAAAAAATATCCCCAGACTGTCATACGTGAAAATACCCGCTTCGGTAGCATCCCTGTTAAAAACGGTATATACCAGAAACAGCGCCTGAACCGTCAGAAAGGCAAAAGTCGGTTTATATATCTTTTTCCGCTCCTTTGTCCTGTATATCACTCCTATAACAAGAAAGGCACAGGCAAAATAAACAAGTATCATGAATTATATATTATTGATACCCAACAAATAGCAAATTGCCGCCATTCGGGCATAAACGCCGTTTTTTGCCTGATTGAAGTAATATGCCTTGGGGTTTTTGTCCACATCTTCGGATATTTCCCCGACACGCGGCAAAGGATGCAAAACCTTCATATTGGGCTTTGTGCGTTCCAGCATCGAATTTCGGAGGATATACGTGTTTTTCAGTTTTTCGTATTCCATCGGTTCCGAAAAGCGTTCCTTTTGAACCCTTGTCATGTACACAATATCCGTATCTATAATGTTTTCCGCCAGATCGTGATGTTCTTCAAACGGAATATTTTTCTGTTTCAGATACTTTTTATATTCGTCGGGCATGGCGAGTTCCTTGGGAGCGATAAAACGGAAGCGCGGATTGAAATGCGACATAGCCATTAACAGCGAGTGTACCGTGCGACCGTATTTCAGATCGCCCACCATTGTTATGTGCAAGTCGTCCAGCCGTCCCTGCGTTTTTCCGATTGAATACAAATCGAGCAGTGTCTGGGTAGGATGCTGATTCGAGCCGTCGCCGGCATTAATCACCGGCACACTTGAAATTTCGCTTACATATCTGACGCTGCCTTCAAGAGGATGACGTATCACAATCATATCGGCATAGTTGGAAATCATTGTGATGGTGTCCTTTAATGTTTCGCCTTTGGATACGCTTGTATTCGACACCTCCGAAAATCCGATAACTCGCGCGCCCAAACGGTTGATTGCCGTTTCAAAACTAAGACGGGTACGTGTCGAAGGTTCGAAAAAAATACTTGCAATCACCTTATTCTCCGCAAGTTTACGGTTCGGGTCGGCTTCAAACAAAGCCGCCATATCCAGAATATTCAATACCTCCGATTTGGAAAGGTCATTTATCGATACCAGACTTTTCATCTTTTTACAATTATGTTGCTCGTGCAAAATAACTCAAAAGAATCGACATACGAAAAAAAATTATCTTTATATTTGATTAACACCACAATATAAGTGAAAATTGAAAAGTGAAAATTGAAAATCGGTACACGGATTTTACGGGATTTGCAGAATTTGCGGGATTTGCCGCAGGTGCAGAAACCTCGCGCTGTGTGATTGTCGTCGTGGAGACGTGGTGCGCCATGTCTCTACATGCAGCATCTTCGCCGTAATAAATTGCTGATACCAAAACTTTGTTATTATAATTATGGTAAAACTTATTAATCCGTGATTAACAGAATATTGCCCTACGCTTTGTATGCTGTTTGATAGCAACTTGGTATAAGACAACTTCTTCAACTTTCTCTCTTCTCCATCGACAGAAAAGTAAGGAGCGCTATTCCCGCGAAAACAAAAAACAGGCTTAAATATTGACCAGTACTGAAAAATGAATAACTGTCAAACTCACTGATAGGCGCTTTGAAGATTTCCAGTATAAATCGCGGGAAAAAAATCAGTATCAAAAACAGACCGGAGACGGTACCCTGCCGGACTTTGTGTCGCTTTGTCCGGTAGAATTTCCAAATCACAAAAAACACAATCAGATAACAGAACGCCTCGTACAACTGCACCGGATGTCGCGGAAAATCTTCCCCTCTCCGTTCAAAGATAAATCCCCACGGCACGGACGTTTCCGTTCCAAGTATTTCGGAGTTCATGAGATTGCCCAGACGTATGAAAAATGCCGCCGGAGGTATCGTTACACATACTCTGTCGATAAGCCAGAATGCAGGTTTTTTGATGTTTTTCGCCGTGAAAAACAGGAAGGCAAGTATGGCAAAAGCCGCTCCGTGGCTCGACAAACCTCCTATGCCGGTGTATTCTCCGTTTCGGAAGGGAAAGATTATTTCCAGAGGATTTTTCAGATAATATTCGGGGAAATAAAACAGACATTCTCCGAGTCGGGCGCCGATTAATGTTCCCAGAAACACCGCATTAGCCGTAACGGGCAACAGAAACAGCGATTCTCCCTCGTGTTTCAGTATCCGGTAAAACACGAACGAAGCCGTCAGGAAAGCAACAACCATCAGTAAACCGTAGTAACGCACGCTTAACTGTCCGACAGAAAAAATTTCGGGCGAAACATCCCATCTGATGTAGCAGCTGAAAACAGTCATCCGCAGGGCATTACTTGCGTTTGTGTCCAGTCCCCGATTTGTGCGCCGCCCGTCCCGACGCGGGTTTTTGTCCGGGCTTTACCGGTTTGGTTTCCGCCGGTACGGGTTCGGGTTCTGGCTGCGGCTCGACGGTCAATCCTTTCCTGTATAAAAGTATCAGTATAACAAAACCCGCGACAATCAGCGGAATACTTAGCCACTGTCCCATATCCAGCGGTAATTTTTGCTCGAAAGCCACCTGTACCTCCTTGAAAAATTCGATGAAAAAACGTGAGCCGAACAGCAGAATCAGGAACAGGGAGAAAATAACTCCGTCGCGTAAAGGACGCCGCTTTTTCAGATACAAAAGATAAAGAATTACAAAAATCGCCAGATACGAAAGCGCTTCGTATATCTGGGAAGGATGCCGGGGAAGCATGTCCCTGTAGTCCGTATCCCTCACAAACACAAATCCCCACGGCATATCGGTCGTATGACCTATGATTTCGGAGTTCATGAGATTTCCCATCCTGATAAAAAAACCTGCCAGCGCTATGGTTATCACTATTCTGTCCAAAACCCACAGATAGGGCAGCCTGTTTTTTCGACTGTAATAATACAGTCCCAGCAAAATCCCTATCGCCGCGCCGTGACTTGCCAGTCCCTGAAATCCGACAAATTTCCCGTTTTCGACCGGGATAAATATCGACCAGAAATGAGTGATAAAATAATCGGGCTGATAGAAAAGATAATGCCCCAGACGCGCGCCCAGAAATGTTCCGAGAAACACGGGAATAAGTATGTTTTCCAGCAGAGAAAGAGGCTTTCTGTCCCTTATAAGCATTTTTTTGTAAATAAACATTCCGAACATGAAAGCAAAGACAAACATCAGGCTGTACCATCGGAGTCCGAACCCTCCAAATTCGAAAATATAAGGCGAAACGTCCCATTCTATATACAAAAGTTCATGTATCATAATATTTTATATTATATTAACGACTATTATCCTGACTGCAAAATTAACCAATTTTTTTAAATATTGTGTTTTTAAAAGGCCGTCTTGAAAGCACGCAGATGACGCAGATTTTAAAGATTTACGCAGATAAATAAAAATCAGCGCCATATTATCAAACAAATAAAAATCTGCGTAAATCCTTAAAATCTGCGTCATCCGCATGCCGAATTGCTTTCGAGACAGCTTTTCATTTTGGAATACACATAAATTTATGTATTTTTGCATCCGAAATTAAAACATTTTCGTATATGAAATCATTACTTTTGTCGGTTTCGATATTATTTATGTGCCTGACGATAACGGCTCAGCTGTCCGACAGGGAATACTGGGCAAATCTGGCTTACGAAACGGCTGCTCCGATATTGAGCAGCATGAGCAGAGGCGAATTAAGGAAAAACATGCCTCTGGAAGTCAGCCCCAAATGGGACGGTCGCGATAAAAACGTGGCTTATCTGGAGGCTTTCGGACGACTGATGAACGGCATCGTGCCCTGGCTGGCGCTGCCCGACGACGACACGCCGGAAGGCAAACGTAGAAAGCAGCTAAGAGAATGGGCGCTTTTGAGTTATGCCAGTGCCGTCAATCCCGACAGCCCGGATTATCTTCTCTGGCAGGGGCAGGGACAGGCTCTTGTGGACGCCGCTTTTCTGGCTCAAAGTTTTATCCGTGCGCCGAAAACGTTTTGGGAGCCTCTCGACGAAACGACAAAACAGCGATATGTCGATGAGTTCAAGGGCTTGAGGCGCATAGTCCCCGGCTATAACAACTGGCTGCTTTTCAGGGCGACAATCGAGGCTTTTCTGTTCTCAATCGGCGAAGAACATGACATGTTTGCAATTGATGTTACAATCAGAAAAATGGATGAATGGTATGTCGGCGACGGCTGGTATTCGGACGGTAACAGGTTTGCATACAACTATTACGGCGGTTTTGTAATCCATCCGATGACTGTGGAAATCGTGGAAATTCTGAAACGCGGCAGGAAAAATTCCGCCATATCTTTCGAAACCGCGCTGGAACGTATGCAGAGATTCAATGTGTCGCTGGAACGCATGATTTCTCCGGAAGGCACATTCCCGCCTGTCGGACGTTCAATCACATACCGTATGGGAGTGTTCCAGACCGTGGCGCTGTCGGCATGGAAATACGGCTTGCCGAAAGAACTGACGTCCGGACAGGTACGCAATGCATTAACAACGGTGATGAAAAGGATGTTTGCACAAAAGGGAAATTTCGACAAATCGGGTTTTCTGCAACTCGGATTCGCCGGTCATCAGCCCGAAATTGCCGACAGTTATACCAATACCGGCAGTCTATATCTGACGGCTTTCGTTTTCCTGCCTCTCGGACTGCCTGCCGACGACCAGTTCTGGACGTCGCCCCCCGAAAAATGGACTTCCCAAAAGGCATGGGACGGAGAATCGTTTCCCAAAGACGGGGCAATAAGATAGTGATATTTATGATGGTATCACAATTTTTTTATGAGATAGACGAATCGCAGATATCCAAAGAAACGGGCGATTTCGATATTATAAGTTATCTGCGTGGAATCAGTGATTTATCTTCGCTGTGTGTTGGAGGCACACTTGTTATAGATTTCAAAGAGCGATGTTTATTGCTTGTTTCCAATCGTAACATATTTCTTTGTGGGGCTTCTTATGAAGATGCCAAACGGTTGGGGTATGATTTTTTTTCCGAAATAGTGTACGAAGAAGATATTTCCCTGTTGATACAAATACATCGTGCAATATTAAACAGCCCGTATATCGTTGAAAAAGAAATACAATCCCGAATCGAATATTTTTATTTTACTCTCAGGATGAAGAACTATTTTCAATTACATGAAAGACAACACTATTTGATGATCTGCTATAGAATGAAGCCGATATTTATTGATACAAAAATCCGTTATGGTATTTGCCGATTAACTATTTCGGGAGAGCGCAATTCGGGTAATCTGGGAGTTTATTTTAACGACACTGAAAAGTTTGATAAATATTCGTTGCCAAGTCGCAGGTGGGAGACGCAGGAAGGTTTAAATTTGGATGAACGGGATAAAATGATACTGAGGCTCGCCAAGCAGGGACTTGATCAACAGCAGATTGCAGGCGAACTTTGCATATCATATCAGCGAATAAGACATGTAATTCCCGAACTTTACAAAAAACTTGGTGTGGACAGTATGGAACAGGCTGTTGTGGTTGCTTCAAATCATCTGAAATTATTCGATAATCGTTAAAAATATATCGCAAAATTCCCGATATGAAAATTCGACGCAATTGCGTCTTGCACAGTAAAACAGGAAAGTCTAATTTTGCATTAATTAATTACAGGGAATAATTTTATAAGTATTTTATTTTCAAATGATAAAAAGTGATATTATGAAAGCATTGAAATTTTTGTTAGTCTGTTTATCTGTCGGGAGCATCGTATTTTCTTGCAAAGAGTACAAAGGACATGACCGTGATGTGAAAGAAACTAAAACCCTCACAATTACATTGCCCGAACAAGTTCGAGAGAATGTGATCGCGATAGTTAGGGAAATAACACCTGCGGAAGAAGAAAAAGACGCCATGTACAGATTTTTGGCACTGTATTGGTCAAACCTCGATTACGACGGTAAAAAAGTAACATATAAATTGAATAAGGACGAATTTTTGTCCAATAAATTGAGTAGAGACGGATTTTTGTCCAATGATTTTCAAGAGTCTGATTATGATGCCGTAATGTCCGGCGTTGACCGCACAAACAATTTCACTCTACTTGATGAAGATTTGCGTAAATGTTTTGCCGAGCAGTTTCCCAATGCTAAAAAGCAGTGGCAAGAGGTTGAAAACGAGATTGAAAAACATGGCGTAATGTTCGTTCTTCTTGATGAGGAATTGCGTAAATGTTTTGACAAGCAGTTTCCAGATGTTAGAAAACAGTGGCAGAAGGAGACTGAAAAACTTGGCCGCAAATATGAATAAAGGAAGATATATTGAATTATACTACTGTCCGGTAAAGTAAAAAAAGAAAAGAGGCTGTCTTGTAAGTTTTCGGACAGTCTCTTTTTTTTGTTGAAATATTTGGAGAAATGGGAATAATGTTGCATTGTTTTATCTGTAAATAAAGGATATAAGTCATGTCAAAGAATGCACGGTAAATCTTGTTGTGTCGCATCCCTTAACATGAAATTCACAATAGCGTTTTTGCCCGATGCCGGACGAAATTTCGGCAATTGAATTATTATTTGTACTTTCGCGTTTTAATTGAAATTACAGGTTATGAATAAAAGAATATTGGTAACAGGGGGAGCGGGTTTTATAGGCTCTCATTTATGTGCGCGATTACTGGCTGAAAAGCACGAGGTTATATGTCTCGACAATTATTTCACCGGTTCAAAGTCCAACGTAACGGATTTGCTTCGGTATCCGAAATTCGAAATCGTCAGACATGACATAATCAATCCGTACAATATCGAGGTTGACGAGATTTACAATCTGGCATGTCCGGCTTCTCCGGTTCACTATCAGTATAATCC
>JAISSE010000297.1 GCA_031273285.1 Prevotellaceae bacterium | reverse complement strand
GTCAATGTTGTCTTTTCGATGTACGGACAGTCTGCCCGGGTGGTGGAGATGGAGGTTACATCCAAAATCGAAGCCATGCTAAGCCGCATCAAGGGAGTGCGCGGTGTAAACTCACGGTCGTCCAACGGCTCCGGCAGCGTAACCGTTCGCCTGTCGGATCATACCGACCCCGATATGGCACGATTCGAGATTTCGACGATAATACGTCAGATGTGGCCATCGCTGCCTGCCGGCACCAGCTATCCGTCCATCTACATGTCGAGCGCGAGCAACAGTGAAATCGTCCAGCCGTATCTTCGCTATACGGTTAACGCCCCCTTCTCGCCCGTACAGATACAGGAATACATCAACGACAATCTGAAGCCGAAACTTGCCGAACTGCCGGGTATCGACCGCATCGATGTTACCGGCGCCAGCCGCATGATTTACAGGCTGGAATACGATTACACCCGGCTGCAAAAACTGCAGGTTTCCGTTGGCGACATTCAATCCGCCATCAGTTCGTATCTGAGCAAAGAATTTCTCGGAACGGGAAAAATACTCGACGAAAACAATGACGAGCAGTGGATTCGCCTTGCCCTGATTGCGGAAGACAAAACCCTGCCCTTCGACCCGTCGATAATACAGGTAAAAAATATCAACGGGAAAATTATTTATCTCGACAACGTTGTTACAACGACTTACGAGGAAGAAGAAGTTTCGAGCTATTTCAGGATTAACGGATTAAATTCGATATATCTGTCGCTGACGGCAAAAGAAAACGTCAATCAACTGATGCTCGGCACGCAGACAAAGGAAATGCTGGAAAATTACAAGGAACATTTTCCCGAAGGATATGAACTCCACTTGTCGTATGATGCGGGGGACTATATTCAGGACGAGATGAACAAAATCTATTTCCGTTCGGGACTGACTGTTCTGATTCTTTTATGCTTCGTGTTTTTCGTGTACCGCAATCTGAAATATTCTCTGCTGATAGTATCCTCATTAGTCGCCAATATCGCCATTGCCGTCATTTTTTACTATCTGTTCGGACTGGAGATGCAGCTGTATTCGCTGGCGGGTGTAACCATTTCGCTGAACCTGATTATCGACAACACAATCATCATGTCCGACCAGATTATCCGGCGGGGAAACATGCGGGTTTTCACGGCGATACTTGCCGCAACCCTTACGTCCGTCGGCGCACTGGTTGTCATTCTGTTTATGGATGAGAAAATTCGCATAAATTTGCAGGATTTTGCCTGGGTTATCATCATCAATCTGTCGATATCACTGTTTATCGCCCTGTTCCTCGTCCCCGCGCTGATCGACAGGCTCAAACTTTCGAAAATCACCGAAAAGAAGAAAAAAAGGCGGCGGTTTAAACTGTTTCGCGGCAAACGGGCGTTTAAGCGTATCGCGTACAAATTGCGCGGAAAAAGAATTTTTGTTTATCTGAACCGTATATACGAAAAAATAATTACGGTTACGCAGAAACGCAAGGGCTGGATTATTGCGGTGCTTGTCCTCTCTTTCGGGTTGCCCGTTTTCATGCTGCCCGACAAGGTCGGCGAAAAAAGAGGATATTATATTGTAACCGAAAATGCGGGATTTTGGGCTAAACTGTATAACAATACGCTCGGCAGCGCTTTTTACAAGGAAAAGATAAAGCCCGTTTCGGATGTGGCTCTGGGCGGTTCCCTGCGTCTGTTTGCCCAGAAAGTCCGCAACGGCTCGTATTCGTCGGGCGAACGAAGCGAGACTTCACTGTATGCAACCGCATCGCTGCCCAACGGTTCGACCAAAGACCAGATGGACGCGCTGGTGCGGAAAATGGAGGATTATATCAAACAGTATCCCGAAGTCAGGCAGTTTGAAACTCAGATCGCAAGCGGACAAAGAGCCAGTATCAGAGTTTTGTTCAAGAAACAGTATCAGCTTGGCGGATTCCCCTACATGCTCAAGAGCAGGATGATAAGCAAAGCCAACGAGCTGGGCGGAGGCAGCTGGGGTGTTCACGGAGTCGGCGACGGATTCAGCAACGACGTGAGAGAATCGGCGGGCAACAACAGAATAAAACTTTTGGGATACAATTATGACGAGCTGCAGTTTCTCTCCGAATTAATGAGGGATTCGCTCCTGCAGTATCGCCGGATAAAAGAAATCACGATAGACTCGCATTTCAGCTGGTACAAAAACGACTACAGCGAATTTGTACTGGATGTGGACAGAGAAAAACTGATACAGGCACGAATCCTGCCGATACAGCTGTTTTCCTCGCTCAAGCCTCTTTTCGAGAGAAATGTGTATGCGGGAAACTGGATATATGCCGACAAATCCGAACCGATACGGCTTTATTCCAGACAAAGCAGTGAACTGGACATTTGGAACATGAAAAACTATCCGAATAAAATCGAAGAATCGGAATACAAAATTACCGACATTGCGACCGTCGAAAAATGGCAGTCGCCACAGGACATCGCCAAGGAAAATCAGCAGTATCTTCTGTGTCTGCAATACGAATATATCGGCGCCTATCAACAGGCGGAGAAGGTAAGGCAGGAACAAATCGCCCTGTTCAACGACAACGCACCGCTGGGTTATAAAGCCGAAAGCGACTCGTCGGGGTACTGGTGGGGCGACGGTTCCGCCTCGTCGCAATATCTGCTGCTGCTGCTGATTGTCGCGATTATTTATCTCATGTCGAGCATACTGTTCAATTCGCTCACACAACCGCTGACGGTCATTTTCATCATTCCGATTTCATATATCGGCTTGTTCCTGACGTTCTACGTGTTCAAACTGAATTTCGACCAGGGCGGATTTGCCGCGTTTATCCTTCTGACCGGCATATCGGTCAATGCAAATGTTTATGTACTCAACGAATACGGCAATATACGAAAAAAACGTCCGGGAATAACACGGATAAAAGCCTTTGTCAAGGCATGGAACGCCAAGGTAATTCCCATTTTTCTGACTGTCTTCTCAACCGTACTCGGTTTCATTCCTTTCATGATCGGCGAACACAAGGAAGCGTTCTGGTTCCCGCTCGCCGCCGGAACGGCAGGAGGATTAATCGTTTCGTTTTTAATGATGTTTCTGTTTTTACCGTTAATTATGGGAGTAGGAAAAATGCGCGTCAAAAAATCGTAATCTCCGGTTTTCGTCCGCGAATATTTTTTTATCCACGAATCTTACGAATTTTTATCGAATGACACGAATTTTTAAAAATCCTTCGGATTTTTAACTAATCTCCGCATGATTGACAATCCTGTAAATCATGCAAATCCTGTGAAAAAATTGTCATGTCCTGGTATAGGTTGACAGTACAACATGACAGAGATATGACAAAAGCGGAAAGCAAATACTATCGGTACAGTATTTGCTTCAAGCAAAAAGTGGTTGAAGAGATAAAAGAGGGCGCAAGCCTGCATTCGGTAAGCCGCAAGTACGGGATACGCGGGTCGAACACGGTACGTAACTGGATAAAACAGTTGGGACAGGATCATTTATTAACGGAAATTATTTATGTAAAGATGAAACATGAACAGGATGAGGTAAAATCCTTGCAAAAAGAAGTACAGCGCTTAAAGCTGGCGCTTGCGGATGCGACACTGGAGCGCGATGCGCTGGAAAGTTTGCTGGAAGTAGCCAACGAGTATTATGGAGTGGATATGTCGACGTTAAAAAAAAACTTCGAGTCCCGGCAATCCGGCACTGC
>JAISSE010000270.1 GCA_031273285.1 Prevotellaceae bacterium | reverse complement strand
TTCTCAACGGTATTGGCGCAGGGGATACGTTTTAAATTCCAGTGCAGCAGGCTGTTCAGCAAAGATATAATTGCCACGACCGAATCAAAGCTGATATGGGCTTTCATATACATTTCCACACACAGCCGGACGACTAAATCTGTAAATTGATGCCTTTCAATACGTTCCTGAGGAACGATTCCAACGGGCTGTTTTTTTTAATTCCGCATCCAGACTTTGCTGCAACCGTACATTACGGGCTTTGCCGCGGGATATTTTTTCCTCCAGGCAGTCCACCTTTTTGTGTAACTGTCTGTTTTCTTCTTTGAGTGTTTGAACCTTTGCCTTTTCCAGCTGCAGGGCGGCGCCGGCTTTTGCTTTCTCTTTTTGCAACTTTTCAATTTGAACAGGTGTCATAATATTCTTGTTTATATCTATTTCCGCCGCAAAGGTAATTGTTTTTTCCGTATATTTTTGATAAATCTTTTGCACTACCCCTGCGGGACTTTTTGCACATACGACAGTTCGAAAAAGCACCCTGTTTGCAATATCGTTTATTTCGTGTAATTTTGCATTCGATTATCATATTATGGATTATGAAAATAGAAGTTTGTGCAGGGTCCGTGCAGTCCGTTATTGAAGCCGAAAAGGGTGGGGCGTCGAGAGTTGAACTGTGCGACAATCTGTTTGAGGGAGGAACGACTCCAAGCGCTGCGACGATAGAAATATCGAGCAAATCGGTTAAAATCCCCGTTTATGTAATGATTCGTCCGCGAGGCGGCGATTTTCTTTATTCGGACATTGAGTTCGAAATCATGAAAAGAGATGTTGCCATTGCGAAAAAATACGGAGCGGCGGGAATTGTTGCCGGACTGCTGCTGCCGGACGGTTCCGTCGACGAACAGCGGACGGGGGAACTGGTCGCCGCGGCAAAAAAGCTGGGTATGGGGATGACATTCCACAGAGCTTTCGATATGACCGCAAATCCGCATAAGGCGCTGGAAACAGTCATAAAAACAGGCTGTGAAAGAATTTTGACATCGGGAGGAAAAAACAAAGCCGCGGAAGGCAGGGAGCTGATAAAAGAACTGGTACTTGCCGCCGCCGGAAGAATATCCGTAATGGCAGGCAGCGGGATAAATCCTGCAAACGTCAGGGATTTAATCGCATATACGGGGATAACGGAAGTGCACATATCGGGAAAACATCGTGTCGACGGCGGAATGATTTACCGAAACCGAAAAATCAATATGGGCGGATTACCCGGTATTCCCGAATACGAAACGGATGTTACCGACGCCGGAACAGTCGGAAAAATCGTATCGTTGTCCGCTCTGTGAAACAAATTACGGCGCCGCTCGGAAGCAACAATCCGCGCAAATTGTACGGATAATGCAAACAAATACGCGGATACGAGCGGTATTATTGCGTTTTTTGCGACGGATTATGCAATTTGTTATTCATTAATAACAAGCCGTTTATGGTCGAACAAAAAATTTTTTTCATGTTTTTTGTCCATTGAATAAATATTTTATATAATTTTGAGACCGCGAATTAATTTAATTAATTAAGGGTTACATGAGAATTAATATAGCAGTCCTTTCGGGCGACGGAATAGGTCCCGAGATTGTAACACAGGCATTAAACGTTGTTAAAACAGTTTGTTCCCTGTATAACCATGATTTGCATTATGACTCGGCTTTGGTTGGAGCCGCCGCCATCGATGCCTGCGGAAATGCCTATCCCGGCGCCACTCACGAGCTGTGCATGAATTCCGACGCCGTGCTTTTCGGCGCAATCGGCTCTCCCCGATACGATAACGACCCGAGCGCAAAGGTAAGACCCGAACAGGGACTTCTTGCCATGAGACAAAAACTGGGTCTGTATGCCAATATCCGTCCGGTTGCCACTTTTCCGCAACTGCTGCACCGTTCGCCCCTGCGCGGCGATTTGGTCGAAGATGCCGATTTTGTCTGTATAAGAGAACTGACGGGAGGAATATATTTCGGACGTCCGCAGGGCAGATCCGAAGACGGAGACACAGCCTACGACACCTGCGTATATACAAAACATGAGATAGAACGGATTGTCCGTCTGGCATATAAATATGCACGGGAACGGAAAAAGCGCCTGACGATTGTCGATAAAGCCAATGTTTTGTCCACCTCGCGCCTGTGGAGACAGGTGTCGCAGGAACTCGAAAAAGAATATCCCGACGTGCAGACCGAATACATGTTCGTAGATAATGCCGCGATGCAGATTATTCAGTGTCCCAAACGTTTCGATGTTATCGTTACCGAAAACATGTTCGGGGACATACTGACCGACGAGGCTTCCGTGATAACAGGTTCGCTGGGTATGCTGCCTTCGGCGTCCATCGGCATCCACACTTCAGTATTTGAGCCGATTCACGGTTCGTATCCGCAGGCTGCGGGCAAGGATATTGCCAATCCGCTGGCTACAATTCTTTCGGCGGCGCTCATGTTCGAATACGCTTTCGGACTGAAAAAGGAAGCGGAACATATCCGGCAGGCGGTAAACGAATCGCTGAACGCCGGAATAGTAACCGAAGATATTGCTGCCGACGGTAAAGCCCGTAAAACATCGGAAGTAGGCGAATGGATTTGTAAACAAATAAATATTAATAAACTTTTATAATTTTTTTTAACAATGAAACATAAAACATCATTAAGCAGAAGACAGTTTTTATCGACTGCCACAGTTGCCGGAGCCGGAGCGTTAGTTGCCGGAGGTTCGGTATTGTCATCATCCTGCAAGGCGGGTGAAGAGGCTAAACCTCAAAAACATCCCCCCATCGAAAGGTTAAAGGCATGGCGTATTCCCACCTTGACCGACAAAGCCGTTGACGGCAAAGAAATTAAAGTAGGACTTGTGGGTTGCGGAGGACAGGGAACCGGCGACCTTATCAGTTTTACCAGAGCCGCCGACGGAGTGAAAGTCGTTGCCCTGGGCGATGTCTTTCGCGACAGGCTGGACAGCGCAAAACAACAGGTCAAGGAACACGCGGGACAGGACGTTCCCGAAGAAAACTGTTTTGTGGGATTCGACGCCTACAAGAAAGTTATCGACCTGGTGGACGTGGTTTTGCTGATTACTCCTCCCGTTTTCCGCCCCCTGCATTTCGAAGCCGCGGTTCAGGCGGGAAAACACATTTTCATGGAAAAGCCGATATGCGTGGACGTTGCCGGAGCATTGAAACTGCTTGCCGTTTCGAAAATTGCCGACACAAAAAAATTATGCGTGTGTACGGGTACGCAACGCCGTCACGAACGCCAGTATGTTGAAGCATACAAGCAAATCTCCGACGGCGCTATCGGCGAAATAACCGGAGGAGCAGTGTACTGGAACGGAGGACAGCTTTGGTATCGCGAACGTCAGAAAGAATGGAGCGATATGGAATGGATGATTCGCGACTGGGTAAACTGGTGCTGGCTTTCGGGCGACCATATCGTTGAACAGCATGTACACAATCTCGACGTTTTCAACTGGTTTTCTGGTCTGAAACCCGTCGCCGGAACAGGTTTCGGAGCGCGTCAGCGTCGTGTAACCGGCGACCAGTACGACATGTTCAGCATTGATTACGAATACGAAAACGGAGTGCATCTGCACAGTATGTGCCGCCAGATAGACGGCTGTGCGGGCAACGTATCCGAATACGTACGCGGAACGCATGGCTATTGGTTGTCCGATGAAGCAAACAAAGGGGGAGTAATTAAAGACCTTGCCGGAAACGCAATATGGAAATGGGACCACGATAAGGAAAAACAGGAATTTAAACAAAGAAATCCTTACGTTCTCGAATTTGTGGACATGATTACCGCTATCAGGGAAAACAAGCCCTTCAACGAAACCGAAGGTACGGCTAATTCGTCCCTGCTTGCAGTACTCGGAAGAGAATCGGCATACACCGGACAGCGTATTACCTGGGAAGATATAAAAAAGACAAATATGGATTTACTTCCCCAGGACCCGAAGCTGGAAAAACAGGATATGAGCAAATTCGTTGTTCCTGTTCCGGGAAAATGATAAATAGGTAATTATTCGACAATTAAAATTATTATGGACAATCGTCGTAATTTTATCAAAAAAATTGTAGCGGCAGGAGCGCTGGCTTCCGCCGGCGTTTCGCTGCCCTCAATGCTGTCTGCCGCGCCTCAGAAAGGTAAAGCATCTCTGAACCTGTCCTTTCAGGAAGGTATTGCACCCGGAAAATCCTTAACCGAGAAACTCGATTACATGGAAAAACTGGGCGTCGTCGGTTTTGAACCCGGAGGAGGAGGTCTGGCAAATCGTGTAAACGAAATACGGCAGGCACTGAACGGGCGGAATATCAAGGTAAGCGCCATCTGTGCGGGTTTTTCGGGCTGGCTGATTGCCGAAGACCCCGAAAAACGCAAACAGTGCATGGAGTCGTCCAAGGAAATTCTGGCTGCCGGAAGCGAGTTAGGCTCTGTGGGGATGATACTTGTGCCGGGTTTCAACGGACAGCAGCCGTCCCTGCAAATGCCGAAAGCACGCGAAGTGTTGCTCGAACAACTCACAGAGTTGGCTGATTTTGCACAAAAGCGCAATACTTCACTCATTCTCGAACCGCTGAACCGGGGCGAAGCATGGTTTTTGCGTCTGCTTGCCGATGCCGCCGCGATGTGCAGGGAAGTAAACTCCACGGGATTAACCTGTCTGGGCGATTTCTGGCATATGACACACGAAGAAACCTCCGACAGAGGAGCGTTCATTTCGGCAGGTAAATACCTCAGTCATGTGCACATAGCCAGCCGCAAACGCCGTTCCATGCCGGGCGAAGACGGCGAGGCGGATAATTATGTCGACGGATTCAAGGGACTGAAAGAAATCGGATATCAGGGCTATGTCTCGTTCGAATGCGGAAGTCAGGGCAATCGTGAAGAAACGGTACCTGCCGCCGTAAAACTTTTGAGAGAACAGTGGAAGAAAGCATAATCAGATGTGCTAATTAAAAGTTGCGAATTACGAACCGGTACATTGCCGCATTTGTAATTCGTAATCTTTTAATTATATAAATACAAAAATATTTGCACGTATTATTCACATGAACTTTCGTAATTCATAATTTATAATTCGTAATTTATATGAATGAAGTACTTCGAAATATGGAATCATGGTGTTCCACGCGGGAGGTGTGCATATCGGAAGCCAAAATCAAAATGAGGAAATGGAATGTGCCCGAAGCCGATTCCGACAAAGTCATCGCGCGGCTGATAGAAGCAGGATACATCAATGAAGAACGTTACGCAAGGGCTTTTGCCGGCGACAAACTGACCCTCGACAAGTGGGGACCGCAGAAAGTCAGACTGATATTGAAACAGAAGGGAATAAAGGAAACTCTTATTTCAAAAGCCATATCCGAAAAAAACATTAATCAGGAAGCCGTCATTTCGGAATTGCTGTCCAAAAAAATCAAAAGTTTCAAAAAATTGGACGACACCGAAATATATGCCAAACTCATCCGTTTCGGACTGTCGCGGGGATTCGATCATTCCTTAGTTGTGAAATACGCGGCACAATTGAGCGGAAAATCCAACGACCCTGTCTTTTTAGTTGAGAGTTGAGAGTTGAGAGTTGAGAGTCTGACGGGACGGGCAATGCAGCGACCCTGTCCCGTCAGGGACAGAATGTTGGTAGAAAACAGTATCAGGCACAAACAACCGTCCCGTCAGGGACGGAATGTGTTTGTTTTTCCGCTAATGTATCGTTTGTTTGTGAGCGAACCCTTAAATTGACGACATTGGGCTCGCCACGTCTCCACGGCAGCAGAGCGGCGACGGATACACAGCTCCGCAGGAGTTGTCCTTTCGATAACCCCGTACAGGCAAGCCGAAGACGAAGCGCAGTGCGGGGGAGCGCCGATGGGATTTTTGTCGTACCCCCCCTCCGTCGGGAACTTTCGGAACAATTATTTATGCCTGATATTGACATCGAAACAAAAAATGCTGTTGCCGAATTATTTTTAATTATCTTTGCAGCATAATTATGTACGAATGATTAGTAGGAGATTGCTGAGAATCAAAGTTTTAAAGGAACTTTACGGATATGTGGTCGGAGAGAAAAGTTCTTTACCCGCAGCAGAAAAAGAATTGAAATTAAGCATTAACAAAACTTATGACCAATATAAATATTTGTTTTGCCTTATCCCGTTGTTGCAGGAACATGCCGACGGTAAAATAGAAAGAGGACGTCAAAAATATCTGCCGACGGATGA
>JAISSE010000229.1 GCA_031273285.1 Prevotellaceae bacterium | reverse complement strand
CACAGCGGCTCGGGAATCGGACTAAGTCTCTGCCGCCAGATTATCAACCATCACAACGGAACAATATCCGTAACGTCCGACCCCGGCAAACAAACGGTGTTTACTATCAAATTCAAATTCTAACACGCAGATTCTAAGGATTTACGCAGATTCTTTTTTATTTGATAATATATTTAGAGGGCACTCCTAAAAACTCGATTTTTCAAGGCAGACAAGATTTTTTAACCGGAGTTTACTAATTGTAAATGAGGATTTAAAAATTGAAGTCTAACGCCGAAAAAGCAGTTTTTAGGAGTTCCCCAGAGATTACGTCAAATTATTTTCGTATTGAAACGGCTTATCCTTCAGCCTAAAGTTGTGTAAGGCAGCGCATGTCAGGAAAATGTTATCGACAAAGTTATTTTTGCGCAGTCGGCACTCATCTTTCACAATCCGGCATCTTTTAACACTTCCGGTGGCGTGTTCCACTCTTACTCCGAATGAAGAGATTTTTTGATTCTCAGCTGTTTGTTCCGGTGTAAGTTTTGTTTCCTTTTGGCTTTTTCGTCGGTTGAATTATTTTTACACCTTCCGGATTATAGCCCTGATAACCGGTATCCTGCGCCGAAGTTCCCATTATTCGTTAATCACTGTTCGCTGTTCACTATTTTCCATTTTCAATTAAAAGTATTACTTTTACAAAAAATTTATTACGCTATGGATAATATAGTACTTAGTATAGGCAGGCAATTCGGGAGTGGCGGGGGCGAAATCGGCAGGAAGCTGGCGGACGAATTGCACATCCCGTATTACGATCGGGAACTGCTTGCCATTGCCGCGCGCGAGAGCGGATTATGCCCCGAAATATTCGAAAAAGCCGACGAACGGGAATCGAGCGGGTTGTCGTACGCTTTTCCGCTGGGCTTTTCGCCGCCGGGAATGTATCTCCCCTGCGACGATATGCTTTCGAACGAAAAACTGTTTCTGCTGCAAAGCGAAACCATCCGCAATCTGGCGGAAAGGGAATCGTGCGTGATTATCGGGCGCTGTTCCGATTACATCCTGCGGGACAATCCGAACTGTCTGAGTCTTTTCATTCACAACACTCTGCAAAATCGCGTGAAGCACGTTACGGCGCGGGAAAATGTAAGCGAATCGCGGGCAAAGGAACTGATAGCCAAAGCCGACAAGTCGCGTGCGGCATACTATAATTATTATACGAACAAACAGTGGGGATTTGCCGCGTCCTACAGTTTTTCGATCGACGTTTCGGTGTTGGGAATCGACGGAACGGTCGCATTTTTAAAAGATTTTATTGTAAAAAGATTCAAATAACAGGCTATGGATGAATTTATCAGCGATGTCGTAAAAATCAATCGCAGTGCGGAACAGATATACGGTCTGGTGGCGGATATGAGTTTTTTTTCGCAAGCCGTACCGGATGCCCAAATCAAGGACGTCGAAGATTTTCAATGTACGCAGGACACATGCTCCTTCAAGGTCAGGGGAATGGAGCTGGGTATCCGGATTATCGACAGAGAGCCGTACAAGACCGTCAAATATACGGGTTACAAGTCTGTGCCTTTCGATTTCCTGATCTGGCTGCAACTGAAGGAAATTGCCCCCGACGATACCCGTATCAGAATCGTATTCAGAGCCAAACTGAACCTGATGATGAAAACAATGTTCAAGGGTAAAATTAAAAAGGGACTCGACAAAATCGTTCATCAACTGTCCGTTTCGTTAAACCGGAGTTGAATATTTTTTGATGTCCCCTGCCCTGTAAATCATGGAAATAGCCGGCGGCATCTTCCCTGACTGCATTTTTATTTTGCAGAATGTTCCAAAAAGGAATAATTTTGCGCCCGAATTTGAAAATTAATAAGGAATTAAATTAAAGATTATGCCAAAATATTCGAGAATGTCGCCGGACGAAGCGGCGAGTTTTATTAAAAACGGCGACAATATAGGTTTCAGCGGTTTCACCGCCGCCGGCTGCCCCAAAGCCGTACCTGTCGCAATAGCACGGAAAGCGGAAGCGGAACATCTGCAAAACAAGCCTTTCAGGATAGGAATGTATACGGGCGCCTCCACGGGCGACAGCATTGACGGGCAGCTTGCACGGGCAAATGCAATCAAATTCCGTACTCCGTATCAGTCGAGCAAGGATTTGCGACAGGCAATGAACGAGGGTACGACGGATTATTTCGACCTGCATCTGTCGCATCTTGCCCAAACGCTGCGATACGGATTTCTTGAGAAAATAAACTATGCAATCGTCGAAGCCGCCGATATTACCGACGACGGAGAGATTATCCCCACATGCGGAGTGGGAATTGCGCCGACAATATGCGAATATGCCGACAGGATAATTGTCGAACTGAACAGCCGTCATCCAAAAGAAATCAGAGGAATACACGATATTTACGTTCCCCTCGACCCGCCTCTGCGCAGAGAAATACCCGTCTACAGGGTAAACGACAGAATCGGAACGCCGTATATAAAAGTCAATCCGGAAAAAATACTGTGCGTCGTCGATACGAATCTGGAAAACGAAGGCGGAGCTTTTACGCCTGTCGACGAGACTACCGCACGTATCGGAGACAATGTTGCCGACTTTCTGGTGAAGGAAATGAGGCTCGGACATATTCCCGAATCGTTCCTGCCAATACAGTCGGGCGTGGGAAACATCGCCAATGCCGTTCTGGGTTCAATGGGCAACAACGCCGCCATCCCGAAATTCGACGTTTATACGGAAGTGATTCAGGATGCCGTGATTGAGCTGATGAAAAAAGACCGCGTGAAATTCGCCAGCGGCTGCTCGCTCACGGTCAGCAATCCCACCATCAATGAAATATACGATGATTTGAAGTTTTTCAGGGATAAAATACTGCTGCGTCCGCAGGAACTGTCCAACAATCCGGAAATAATCCGCCGTCTCGGTCTGATAACCATCAACACCGCTCTGGAAGCCGATATCTTCGGAAATATCAATTCGACCCATGTTGTCGGCACAAAAATGATGAACGGCATAGGCGGTTCGGGCGATTTCACCAGAAACGCATATCTGTCGATATTCACAACACCCTCCGTGGCAAAAGGTACGAAAATAAGCGCCATCGTGCCTATGGTGTCGCATCACGACCATACCGAACATTCCGTATCCGTGCTGATAACCGAACAGGGTGTCGCCGACCTGAGAGGAAAATCGCCGATTCAGCGCGCCAGAGCAATAATAGAGAATTGCGTGCATCCGGAATACCGGCAGTTACTGCACGATTATCTGAAACTCGGAAAGGGACATACGCCCCACAATCTGAAGGCTTGCTTTGCTTTTCACAACGCTTTCAACGAAACGGGAGACATGCACAATGCGGAGTTGAGAGTT
>JAISSE010000160.1 GCA_031273285.1 Prevotellaceae bacterium | reverse complement strand
TCGTCGGCGGGAATATCTTTCAGACATTCCCTGACCGTAACACCGGCAAAGCCGTAATCGCTGAGGTTACAGATGTAACGGTCTTTTGAAGCTATCCCCGTTGCGACGCTGTCAGGGTGATTCGACACAATATCGTATATGTAGAAAGCGCCGCCGGGCTTGAGGGTTCGGTATATTTCGGAAAACAGGTTGCTGTTGGGAAATCGGTTCAATAATTTGTTGAAAATACATATATCGGCAAGATTTGCCCCCAAAGGAAGGAATTTTGAGGAGAATACTTCCCTGAAAAACACATTCCTGCATCCGGTTTTTTCCACGTTATACTGCGCCCGGTACCTGATTACCGGTGAAAAATCTATGCCTATCACTTTGCCGTGTTTCCCGGTTTTTTCACTCGCCATCAGTATCTCGTAACCCAAATCCGAAATTATGTTTACTACAATGGAGCCGGCTTTTATATCGACAAAATCGAACGGGATATTGAATTTTGAGAACGGAATACGGCGCTCGTCGGCGGTTTTATCCGTATCAATGAAAAACGAACACGAAAAATCGCCGCAACCGAAATGCGGGCGATGTCCCAATAATTTTTTCAAATATTTCGATTCCATAATCCAATACTCCCGAATAAACAAACAATCCTGATGCGATAAAGTTCAATTTATCCGTACTCATCTTGCATCCGTGATTTTTTTATCCACGAATATTTTTTTTATCCACGAATTTTCACTGATTTTTATCGAAACGATAGTTCGACGCAGTCAAACGATAGTTCGACATAGTCAAATGCACCCGTTAATTCTTAAATAAAGGTAGAAATTATTATTACTAAAGTTTTAAAACAATAGAAGTTTTCTCTGAAACAATCGCTGTTTACTTTCTGGCAATCGTCATTTCATCCGACACAATGGCAGTTTACATTCGGGCAATCGGCATTTACATTCGGACAATCGGCATTTACACTCCGGCAACCGGCATTTACATTCGGGCAATCGGCATTTACATTCCGGCAAAAGGATTTTCGCCGATAAATAAAGAACCGATTAAAATAAACGTCATATTATCAAACAAAAAACAACCTGCGTCATCCTGTGCTTTCGAAGCAGAACCTCGCACCGACGCAGAGCAGCGAAGATGCAGACGCTAAAACCATCATCCTTCATACATCATCCTTCCAGTTCTTCCATTATCTGTTTAGCCAGCGACGCGGCTTCCGCTGCCGACGCGGCTTCCGCGTATATTCTGATTATGGGTTCGGTATTTGACTTGCGCAGATGAACCCATTTCTTTTCACTGTCGAAATCCACCCGTACACCGTCGATGTCCGATATTCGGAAGGAAGAATATTTGTCCTTGATTTTCCGCAGTATCCCGTCGATATCTGTTTCGGGCGTCAGCGTAATCCTGTTTTTCGACACAAAATAGTCGGGATACTGCGCTCTCAGTTCCGAACATTTTATCCGTTTTTGGGCAAGATGGGAGAGGAACAGAGCCACGCCTACCAGAGCGTCGCGTCCGTAATGCAGTTCGGGATATATCACTCCGCCGTTTCCTTCTCCTCCTATGACGGCGTTCACCCGTTTCATTTCCGTAACGACATTCACTTCGCCGACAGCCGAAGAATAATACTGACCGCCATGCTTTTCGGTAATATCCCTGAGCGCTCTCGACGATGAAAGATTCGAAACCGTGTTGCCGGCAGTTTTGCCCAGCACATAATCGGCAACCGCAACCAGAGTGTATTCTTCGCCGAAAAACGAACCGTCTTCGCAAACGAGCGCCAGCCTGTCCACGTCGGGGTCGACAACTATTCCCAAATCGGCATTTTTTTCGGGCGTTATCCGGGCAATCTCCGTCAAATGTTCCGGAAGCGGTTCGGGATTGTGGGCGAACTGACCGTCGGGAGTACAGTTCAATTCGATGATATGAACGCCCAACGACGCCAGCAGCCTCGGTATTGCAATGCCTCCCACGGAATTTACCGCATCCACGACAACTCTGAAATTCGCTCTGTATATGGCGTCGATATCTACCAGCGGCAAACGAAGCACCGCCCCGACATGCTCGTCCAGATATGTGTCGTTGTATGTTATCTGCCCTATATCATCCACTTCGGAGAAAGTAAATTCCGATTTGTCGACTAAGGCAAGCAGGGTTTGTCCGTCGGCGGCGCTCAGAAACTCGCCGCGTTCGTCGAGCAGTTTCAGTGCATTCCACTGTTTGGGATTATGGCTGGCGGTGAGAATAATGCCGCCGTCCGCCTTCAGCCCGGGTACTGCCATTTCCACCGTCGGGGTCGTCGCCGGTCCCAAATCAATCACATCCACACCCGATGCAATCAAAGCGCCGGATATCACCCTGTTCACCATATCTCCCGACGGACGGGCGTCTCTGCCGATAACAATTTTGAGACGTTCGCCGGATTTATTCCGTTCTTTAATCCACTGGGAATATGCACACGCAAATTTCACGATGTCCAAAGGCGTCAAAGCGTCTCCCGCACTGCCTCCTATCGTCCCTCTTATTCCTGAAATAGATTTAATTAATGTCATACTTTATCTGTTTTTAACAATTAAAATTATTAACAAAGATAAATATAAATCGGCAATTGTCCACGAATTTTTTTTATCCACGAATTACACTAATTTTATCAAATTACACTAATTTTTTATCTCCGAAATATTTATCTTTGCGGCGCAGAATGCAATTATACAATAAAATGAGAATGAGAACCGGAATATTCACGTTCCTATTGATTCTATCGTTTCAAATGAATCTGAATGCTCGGAATGTCGTACAGGATGTAAAGGAAAAATCGTTTTGGGGAAGTGCCGAATTAGGATACGGATGGAACATGAGGGACAACGGGAAAAGCGGAGATATGAATCTTCGGATTTCTGACGGAGGCATGAGAAGTCTCCGTTTAAAGGCAGGTTATTATCTGATGTCACGATTTTCTTTGGGCGCCGGTTTGGGGCTACGTTACTACAATACGGGGAATTTAAATACTTTACCCATTTTTCCTGATATACGTTACCATATCAAATCTTTACCCGAATTATATGCATATACTGATATCGGAGCATCATTGGAAGGCACGGACAAGGCTTTTACCTCCGGCTCGATGCTCGATATCGGAGTGGCATACAAAATCCGTTTGGGAAAAAGGATATCGCTGAATCCGGCAATCGGATACAATTTGTTCAAGTATTCCCGGGAATTTTTGTTATTGCCCGAAAAAAGGTTGAAACATACGGTATTTCTACAATTGGGGTTTCAATTTCAACCAAATCGCCAGTAATAAATTACATCAATTTCGGGGATAAGATTCTAACGGATATTTCGGGACAAAAAATAATCTGCGTAAATCCGTTAAATATCAGGCTTTTCTGTCGAGAGGGGCAAAAAAGTAAAGGAGGCGGGGATTGGGTGTCCTCACCTCCTTTGTTAAGCTGAACTAACCTATGAAAAACCAAATTCACTATATAAACACGTGCGGGCATGAAATGTTCAAAAAAACAGTAAATTTTTTTCTTTACATTGTTTTTATCCCGTACCGTTACCGTTTTAAAAGGTCGGCTTTTTTGTTGTCGGTCATGCGGTGAACGGGAGCGATATAAACTTTGCGACCTTCGCGGTTTCTTTACGCCCTTTGCGTTTAAACAGACTTTTCAAAACAGCCTCCATTTGTCCGGATTCTGCAAAAAAAAAAGGCTGCCCGCAAAACTTGTCGGACAGCCTCTTGTTTAACAAACATTTAAAATTTAATATGTACTATTAATTTTTTCTTTTTCCATTGAAAGGTTTACGTCCGTCTCTGTCGCCTCTGTCACCGCGGTCGCCTCTGTCACCACGGTCTTTTCTGTCCGGTCTGTCCGGTCGGCGGGTCTGTTCCGGTTCGACATATCCTTCCGGTTTCGGCAGCAGCACCCGTCTCGACAATCGTAACTTGCCTGTTCTTTCCTCTACTTCCAGAAGTTTGACTTCCACCTCGTCTCCCTCTTTCAACACTTCTTCCACATTGTCCAGACGTTTCCAGTCGATTTCGGAGATATGCAGCAATCCGTCTTTTCCCGGCAGTATTTCCACAAATGCCCCGTAACTGTGTATAGCTCTGACCTTACCCTTGTAGATAGTGCCGGGTTCGGGTCCGAAAACAATAATTTTTATGCGTGCAATAGCATCTTCGATAACTTCTTTATCGGGAGCAAAAACATCGACAAATCCCTTGCCGTCCTTTTCGGTGATAGTGATTGTCGTACCGGTCAGTTTCTGTATTTCCTGTATGACTTTGCCGCCCGGTCCGATAACCGCACCGATAGTGTCGGCGGGTATAACTATTTGTTCTATGCGCGGTACGAACGGTTTGTAGTCTTCTCTCGGTTCCGACATGGTTTTCATCATCTCGCCCAATATGTGTAAACGTCCTTTTTTAGCCTGTTCCAGCGCTTCTTCCAGTATTTCGTACGACAGTCCGTCCACTTTTATATCCATCTGGGTGGCTGTGATGCCGTCCTTGGTTCCCGTTACCTTGAAGTCCATATCGCCCAGATGGTCTTCGTCGCCGAGAATATCGGAGAGGATAGCGTATCTGGTGGCTTTATTTTCGGATATCAAACCCATGGCGATACCGGAAACGGGCTTTTTCAGTTTCACTCCGGCATCCATAAGCGCCAGAGTACCTGCACAAACGGTCGCCATGGACGACGAGCCGTTGGATTCCAGAATATCGGAGACAACACGCACCGCATAAGGATTTTCTTCTCCGACGGGCACCATCGGCTTCAATGCCCTGAAAGCCAGATTTCCATGCCCTATTTCCCGTCTGCCTATACTTCTGACGGGTTTTGCTTCGCCCGTAGAGTACGGGGGGAAATTATAGTGCAGTACAAACTGTTCCGAACCCTGTACCAGCACTTCATCGACCTGTTTTTCATCCAGTTTGGTGCCAAGCGTAACGGATGTAAGCGACTGTGTTTCGCCGCGTGTAAATATTGCCGAACCGTGTACCGCCGGCAGGTAATCGACTTCGCTCCATATCGGGCGTATTTCCACAGTCGAACGCCCGTCCAGACGGATACCTTCGTCGAGTATCATCCGGCGCATCGCCCGTTTTTCCACATCGTGATAATAGCGCAGAACCATAGGCGTTTTTGCCTCGCGTTCCTCTTCGGGAACGGTTTCGATAAATTCCTTGACGAGCGCTTCAAAAGCGTCGGTACGTTCATGTTTGCCCGTTCCCGACTTTGCTATCAGATAACAGCGGTCGTAGCAAAATTCTTCCACCGCCTTTCTTAAATCTTCATCATTTTCTTCGTGAGAATATTCCCGTTTAAGCGTTTTCCCTACTTCTTCCTGCAGTTCCAGCAGCGTCCGGCAGTGTTTTTTTATGTCTTCGTGCGCAAACTTTATGGCTTCCAGCATGTCGTGTTCCGAAACTTCCTTCATTTCGCCTTCCACCATCATTATATTGTCCAGCGTAGCTCCGACCATGATATCTATATCGGCATCATCCAGTTGCGAGAAATTCGGGTTTGTAACAAATTCACCGTTCACGCGGGCTACCCGCACTTCCGAAATCGGTCCGTTGAAAGGAATGTCCGAAACAGCCAGTGCTGCCGATGCGGCTAAACCCGCAAGAGCATCGGGCATAATATCCTTGTCGGCAGATATTAAGGTGATGGTAACAAAAACATCGGCATGAAAATCGTCGGGAAACAGCGGGCGCAAAGCCCTGTCAACCAATCTTGATGTAAGTATTTCGTTATCGGAGGGACGCGCCTCTCTTTTCAAAAATCCGCCGGGGAAACGTCCCGATGCGGCATATTTTTCCTTATATTCAACCTGTAAAGGCATAAAATCCACGTCGGGTTTTGCCTCTTTTGCACAAGTTACTGCGGCTAAAAGCATTGTCTTGCCCATTTTCACCACTACGGAGCCATCCGCCTGTTTTGCCAGCTTTCCGGTTTCAATTTCTATTTCCCGGCCATCATTCAATACAATTGTCTTCTTAACGATATTCATTTTTTTTACTTTATAATCCTAACAGAATAATTTTGATTCGATTACAGTCTTTTCACAAGGTTAATGCAATTTAGTGTTAATGTAAAAAAAAAGAAGGCAATACACAAGGAATCACCTTCTTTCGCAGTCATTTTATTTTCTAAGATTCAATGCTTTCACTATATTCCTGTATCTTTCTATATCAACCCGCTTCAGATAATCGAGCAAACGGCGCCTTTTACCAACCAGACGCAATAACGAGCGTTCGGTGTTATGGTCTTTCTTATTGACCTTTAGATGCTCCGTAAGATGGCTGATACGGTAGGAAAATAGAGCAACTTGGCTCTCCGGAGAGCCGGTGTCCGTATTAGACTTCCCGTAATCTTTGAAAATTTCTTGTTTCTTTTCTGCTGTTAAATAATTCATTATAATACTATTTAAGAAATTTCGCGGCAAAGGTACATCTTTTTTTCGAATTATATGCAAAACGGTTAAAAAAATCGTATCCAAAACATAAATTGTCTCTCTATAATACATAATATGAATGTCTTGGATACCTGAAAAATATTTATAAAATCGTATCGCACGACAGCGATATTGCGATTTTTTGACGCTCCGAAATCCCGAATATCCCGTCAATTCCAAAAAAAAACGACGCGGAGAGGATTTGTTCAACCCCTGACAAGGGTTCGCTAAACACAGGATTTTTTGCAGAATTAACAGGATTTTTCAATTATGCGTAGATTAGTAGAGACGTGGCGCGCCACGTCTCCACGACGGCATGGACGACAACAAACGCCTAATTCCGCAGGAGTTACCCTTTCGGTAACCACGTACAAGCGAGCCGCAGGCGAAGCGCAGTGCGGGGTTGCGGCGTCCCTTGCTACCTGGCAGGTTTACCTGCCATATACAGGGTGCGGATATATATGCGGGAAACCGGCTGGAGCAGGCGATGCTAAACTCCTCACATTCGGGAATCCCCGAAACGGCAAAAGCCGCAAACGGACAAATCCGATCCGAATCTTCGGAAGATTCGTTTAAAGAGCACAAATCAAATCCGGCACAAAACGGTTTCAAGTATCAGTTTATCGAGGACGAATAAAAAATCGCCTGAAAATCGAAATAAAATTCGATATTTTATTCGGTTTCCGGATATTTTCTTAATTTTGTGGAAATAAATTATTGCTGCCGGCAGGGTATTTCGGATTGGAATATTCGCGGAATCAGTATATTGTTTGTTTTTGACGGTTCGCTTCAATATGGATATTTAGCGTATTATGCGAACGGATAAAGAGATTTGATAATCGATACAAAAAAATGAGATGATGAAATGGTTTTCGTTGTGTATTGTGTTTCTGGGCGGGCTGTATGCTTCCCCGCTGCTGACGGGGCAGTCGGAATACGCCGATTCTCTGTCGAACGTGTCTGTTGCGACAGATACCGTTATATCGGAAGACATTATTGAGACGCCGGAATTGCAGGTCGAAAAAACTCCGGAAAGCGTGTCGCCGGCAACTTTGACGATTCCTCCGAACATGCTCGAAATAAGACAGCCCTTCATGACGCATCCGGGGTTTTGGGGATACGGAATCGACATGTTCGGACTGACAACTCCGCAGTTTAATCCGCGGGAAATAAATCTGAATTTGAATTTCGCACCAAGGAAAAATATCCTTGAATTAATCAGGGAAAATCCTTTCAGAGCAGTGGTTTACGGCGCGGCAATGCTTGCCGGACAGATGAACCACACTTTGTACGGAGAAGACAAGATGACGAAAATCAGGCTTGACAACATGCTTCAGTCCCATTCGGGGATACCCGAAACGGCAACTCCGGGATCGGCAGCATCATTTAATTACGAAATCGACATCAACAAACACAAATAATCAGATATAATTATGTTTTCAGGTATTGTAGAAGAACCGGGTATTGTTACCAAAATAGAAAGAGAGCAGGGAAATATGCACATCACAGTCCGCTGTTCGTTTGCCGATGAATTGAAAATCGACCAGAGCGTCGCGCACAACGGCGTATGTCTCACCGTCGTAAGGAAAGATAAAGACGAATATACAGTTACCGCAATCAGGGAAACACTGGAAAAATCGAATCTCGGAACACTTGATGCTGGCGACTGGGTTAATCTGGAACGGAGCATGAAGATTGACAGCCTGCTTGACGGGCATCTGGTTCAGGGACATGTCGATCAGACCGCCGTCTGCACAAATGTCGAAGAAGCCGACGGGAGCTGGTATTATACTTTCGAGTACGATGCGTCGAAGGGAAATATGACCGTGGAAAAAGGCTCGATAGCGGTGAACGGCGTCAGTCTGACGGTTGTCGATTCCAGAGACGGCTGTTTCCGTAATGCAATCATTCCCTACACATACGAACATACGAATTTCTGTAAACTGCGGAAAGGAAGCACGGTAAACCTCGAATTTGATATAATTGGCAAATATGTAACACGATTTGCCGAAAAATATATAAGATAATTTATCTTTACGGATTAATATTGAATGTGAAATGACAAACTTTTTTGCCGCCATAGCTCCCGCAACGGAGCTGCGTACAGGGCATATCGTACAAAAGGGGAAAAAAATAAACTTCTTCCGTCCCGACCACAAATTTGTCGGGAAAGAGGGAAAATCCGAAATTACGGTAAGGAATTTGAACGTGTACATAAAAGATAATCATATTCTCAAGGACGTCAATCTTTCCGTGCCGGACAAGAAGATTACCTGCATCATAGGTCCTTCGGGATGCGGAAAATCGACTTTGCTGAAAACCCTCAACCGGCTAATCGATTCCGTGGAAGGCGTCAAAGTTTCGGGACAGGTTCTGGTCGACGGCGAGGACATTATCGACAGCGGGCGGGAAATTACCCGCATCCGAAGGAAAATGGGACTGATATCGCAGAAACCGTGCCCGCTGCCGATGTCGATATTCGACAATATCGCCTACGGATGCCGTATACACGGGATACGCAACAGGCGCAAACTGAGGATGATTGTGAAACATTATCTCGATGCCGCCGGTTTGTGGGACGAAGTGAAAGACCGGCTGCAAAGTCCTGCCGTGCGTCTGTCGATAGGGCAGCAGCAGCGGCTTTGCCTCGCGCGAAGTCTGGCTGTCGAGCCTCAGTTTATCCTTGCGGATGAGGCGACAAGCGCGCTCGACCCCATTTCGAGCAAGACGATTGAAGAGCTTTTCGTGAAACTGAAACAGGATTATTCCATCATCATGGTAACGCATACCCTGCGACAGGCGCTCAGGATAGCCGACCACGTCGTGTTCATGTATCTCGGCGAAATAATCGAATCGGGCAGCGCCGAGCAGGTGTTCAACAATCCGCAGAATGAGCTTACTAAAAAGTATCTTGCCGGAGTCTTCAGCTGATTCGCGGCAATGAACAATAATATATTTCAGTAAATGGACAGATACAAATTAACGCATTTAAAGGAACTTGAAGCCGAATCGATTTATGTGCTGCGCGAAGTTGCCGCACAGTTCGAACGTCCGGTGATTCTTTTTTCGGGAGGCAAGGATTCGATTGTTGTTACATATCTTGCTTACAGGGCGTTTTATCCCCTGAAAATACCCTTTTCGCTGCTGCATATCGACACGGGACACAATTTTACCGAAACCATAGAGTATCGCGACGCGCTGGTCGAAAAGTTGGGCGCAAAGCTCATTGTCGGGTCGGTGCAGGAATCGATAGACGCCGGACGGGTTAAGGAAGAAACCGGTTATTACGCCAGCCGGAACAGGTTGCAGACGGTAACTCTGCTCGATACAATCGAAAAGTACAGGTTCGATGCGGCTATCGGAGGCGCGCGACGCGACGAAGAAAAAGCCCGCGCCAAAGAACGGTTTTTCTCGCACAGAGACGAGTTCGGGCAGTGGAATCCCAAAAATCAGCGTCCCGAATTGTGGAATATCTTCAACGGAAAGAAAAATATGGGCGAACATTTCAGGGTTTTCCCGATTAGCAACTGGACGGAAATGGATGTGTGGCAATATATTTTTCGGGAAAATATCGAAATGCCTTCCATATATTTTACGCACCGGCGCAAAGTGTTTTACCGCGACGGACAGTGGCTGGCGGCGGAACCGTGCATGAAACTCAAACCGGAGGAAGTTGTGGTAACAAAACAGGTTCGCTGCCGAACAATCGGAGACATCAGCTGCACCGGACTGACGCTTTCGAAGGCGGAATCGCTCGAAGACATTATCGGCGAAATTGCCGCCACACGTATCACCGAACGCGGAGGACGCGCCGACGATAAACGCTCCGACAGTGCAATGGAAGACAGAAAAGTGGCGGGATACTTTTGACAATTAAAAGTTGAGAGTTGAGAGTTGAGAGTTTTTACAGGATGAACAGGATTTGCAGGATTTGCAGGATTTTTCAATCATGCGTCGATTAGAAAAAAATCCTTCGGATTTTTTAATTAGTGAAAATTCGTAATAAATTCGTGAAAATTGACTACGTCGAACTTCGTTTGACTGCGTCGATTTTCAATTCGTGGATAAAAAGTTCTCGCCCTGGCGTCATTGCGAATTATGAATTGTGAGGAACGAGCAATGAATAATGAAGCAATCCACAGGGGAACGATGAACTATAAACGATGATATATGCGTCGATTGGAAAAAAAATCCGAAGGATTTTTTAATTCGTGTAATTCGATAAAAATAAAAAAAATTCGTGCTATTCGTGTAATTCGTGGATAAAAAAGAATGTGGATAAAAAGTTGTTTATGAATGGATATTTGGATATGGACCTGCTGCGGTTTATGACGGCGGGAAGTGTGGACGACGGTAAAAGTACTTTGATAGGGCGATTGCTGTATGACAGTAAATCAATCTTTGAAGACCAGCTGGAAGCCGTTGAGGCTGC
>JAISSE010000131.1 GCA_031273285.1 Prevotellaceae bacterium | reverse complement strand
TTGAATTTTAAATTTGCCGGCGAATCGATTATTTTTTTGCCGGCATAACTGCTTGAGTTTTCAGATTAAGCGTAAATTGTTCAAAAAATTATCGCAAAAAATGCGTGTCGAATCATTTTTTTGATTAAATTTGCAGAGTAGATATGTGAACATGGACGGCGACGGTAACATAGCAATTGTTCTTGACGGAAAAGTGTCGCAATTGATAACGCTCTATGAGAAGGAAAAAAAACATGCTCTTTTACTTAGAGACACAATCGCAACGCTGGAAGGACAGGTCGAAAGTCTGGAAACGGAAATTGAGGCGCTGAAAGAGGCAAACCGGACATTGAAACTCGCTACGGCGTTTAAGTCCAAAGGAGATGCATCGGATGCAAGGAAAATTATTGACGGATTGGTGCGGGAAATAGACGGATGTATAACTCTTTTAAACAGATGACATGAGCGACGGCGAAGTGGCGGCGAATATAAATATTGCGGGAAGAATATATCAGATGAGAGTTGCAGCAACGGACGAAGAAATTCTCAGGAAAGCGGAGGCTCTGATAAAGAACGGAATGAGATATTATGACATATTTCCCGACAAAGATACGCAGGATAGATTAGCCGTCATGTTACTGAATATGACAGCACGGCTGCTCGAATATCAGAAACTGAACGACAGTTGTCGTTCCGAAATCGAAAGGATAGACCGCGAACTGGGGGTCTATTTAGACGAACAAGGTTCTTTGGACAATATGGAATAGCATAGCCCGCATGTTGCTTTGCGCTTTGGGAAACTCAACATTAAACAACGAAAGGAGTTTAACTCGGAGTATTTAGAACAGGCCTTGTAGCCTTTCGAGGTGAGTCGTTTTCGACCGATGGACGTTCGAGATAGTAATCCGGCGGCTCCGCCCTGTATATTCAGGGTTTCTTCAAACAGCAGGCCATGCGGGTTTTTTTATAATGACAATTTTTTAACATATAATAATTTAAATGAATAATGGATATAGTAAATATAATTATAACAATAACCGTTGCGACCGTTGCAGCGGCTTTGGCGTATCTTATCACTCGCAGCACCGTTAAAAAGGCTGCCGCAAAACTGATAAAAGATGCAACAACGGAGGCGGAAAACATTAAGCAGAAAAAAATTCTCGAAGCGAAAGAAAAGTTTCTGGATTTGAAAAAAGAGCACGAATTGTTTGTTAATGAGAAAAATATTAAAATATCTCAGACGGAGAACAGGCTCAAACAGAAGGAAAATTCCTTGAACCAGCAGATGAACGAAAATCAGAGGAAAGGTAAAGAGGTGGAAACTCTCAAGGAAAATCTCGCTCAACAGCTGGACAAAATCGAAAGGAAAGCCGAAGAATACGAAAAAATACGTAAGCAACAGATTGACAAGCTGGAAAATGTTGCCGGAATGACAGCCGAAGAGGCTCGCGACACTTTGGTGGAATCGATGAAAGAAGAGGCTAAAACACACGCGCTTACTTACATAAACGACACTATCGAGGAAGCCAAGCTGACGGCAAGCAAGGAAGCAAAACGTATTGTCGTACAGTCGATACAGCGTGTAGCCACCGAAACGGCAATAGAAAATTCCGTTACCGTATTCAATATCGAAAACGACGACATCAAGGGGCGCATAATCGGTCGCGAAGGTCGTAACATACGCGCTCTGGAAGCCGCCACCGGCGTCGAAATAGTTGTCGACGACACTCCGGAGGCAATCGTTCTTTCCGCTTTCGACCCCGTGCGCAGAGAAATTGCGCGTCTGGCTTTGCATCAGCTTGTTACCGACGGGCGAATACATCCGGCACGAATCGAGGAGGTTGTCGAAAAAGTACGCAATCAGATTGAGGAAGAAATCGTTGATGTAGGTAAAAAAACAACCATAGACCTTGGGATACACAATCTCCATCCGGAACTTGTGCGTCTGATCGGAAAAATGAAATACCGGTCGTCCTACGGTCAAAACCTTTTACAGCATTCGCGAGAAGTGGCAAATCTTTGTGCCATAATGGCGTCCGAGCTGGGTCTCAATTCAAAAGTCGCAAAACGGGCGGGGCTGCTGCACGACATCGGAAAGGTGCCCGACGACGAGCCGGAACTGCCTCATGCGATTCTGGGCATGAAACTTGCTGAAAAATACAAGGAAAAACAGGAGATATGCAATGCCATCGGCGCTCACCACGACGAAATAGAGATGACCACCCTGATTGCACCCATAATCCAGGTATGCGATGCCATTTCGGGCGCGCGTCCGGGTGCACGGAGAGAAATCGTCGAATCGTACATCAAGCGGCTGAAGGAAATGGAAGATTTGGCGCTCAGTCATCCCGGAGTTCAGAAAACGTATGCCATTCAGGCGGGACGGGAACTGAGAGTGGTTGTAGGCAGCGAGAAAGTTACCGATCAGGAAGCGGAAAAACTTTCGTTCGACATAGCAAAGAAAATACAGGACGAAATGACTTATCCCGGACAGGTTAAAATCACCGTCATCAGAGAAACAAGAGCGATAGCCTACGCCAAATAAACGAAGAAAACTTTGTGAATTAATAGTGAATGCCTCGGCAATATTAGTATTGTCGGGGTATTTTTTTGGAATAATCGGTGCAATCCGGGATAAATTTCGGATGCCGAAACCCTGCAAATATGTGATTTATCGGGAAAAATAATTTGTTCATCGATTTTTATGCCGAATAATGAAAAAACATTCATATCTTCGCATTAAAATTAAAAAGTAATAATTAATTATGAGCACACAAGTTAAAAAAAATCATTCGGGGATTATCTTCGGCATCATACTCATCGTGTTGGGCAGTCTGCTGATTGCCGTCAACCTGCAT
>JAISSE010000129.1 GCA_031273285.1 Prevotellaceae bacterium | reverse complement strand
ATAGAAGAAATGTACATCTCTGTTGTGCGACCCCGAAGGGGTCGAATTGAAACACAACATCGTTTTTCTATAAACATATGATGTCTTCGACATCAAAACCGTTATACATTATTTATTTTTCATCCCTAAAGGCTGTTTTATTGAGCGATACTCAATAGCCGCTGTATTTTAAATACGCCGCAAAGATACTGCAATTGTTTCAATCACAAAATCATTTATGATCCAAATCACAAAAATATTTGCACGCATTATTCACATAAGCCATTGTGAACAAACATCTTAAATCATCCGCAATTGACTGCGTCGAACTTGCGTTTGGCTACGCCGATTTTCAATTCGTAATTTCTAATTTTCAATTCGTAATTGTTTATTCATACCGGTTTGCCCTGATAATTCCTTTCAGCAGCATTAAACCGTTATGAGCCAGAGCCGACAGTTCGTCCTCGTTGGGATACACCGTTACGGGTGCAATAAATTCCACCATTTTGCTTATATAATTGCAGATATACACGTCGTTCGCAACGCCGCCGGTTATCAGAATCGCATCAACATCGCCCTTGAGTACCGCTGCCATCGAGCCGATATATTTGGCTGTCTGATATGCCATTGCATCACGTATCAACCTGCACTGTTCATCGCCGTTCTCCGCTCTCCGCTGTACTTCGGGATAATTGCTGGTGCCGAAATATGCCATAAAACCGCCTTCGCCGACAAGCATTTTCTCTATTTCATCTTTGCCGTATTTGCCGCCGAAACAGATGTCCACCACCTGTTTTGCGGGTAAACTTCCCGAACGTTCGGGAGAAAGGGGTCCGTCTCCGTACAGTGCATTATTGACGTCAATGACTTTGCCCCGACAGTGGGCGCCGATGGACACTCCTCCGCCTATATGCGCTATTATCAGATTGATGCACTCATAATCCCTGTTAATGGCAGCGGCATGTTTACGAGCAATGGCTTTCTGGTTCAGCGCGTGGAAAATCGGCACACGTTTAAATTCGGGATGTCCGGCAACCTTTGCCACATCCTGCATCTCATCGACAACGACCGGATCGACGATATATGCTCTGCCTCCGGCAGTTCGGCGGGCAAGGTCGGCAGCAATCAACCCGCCCAGATTGCTTGCATGCTCGCCTCTGAGACCTGTCGACAACTCCTCGAGCATCCTGTCGTTAATTTCGTACACTCCCGAAATAACGGGCTTGAGCAAACCGCCCCGCGCCATGATGATGTCAATGTCCGACAGAGAAAAATTTGCCGATTCAAGTTCTTCAACAATAGCATTTTTGCGATATTCATATTGTCCGGCTATACCTGAAAAACCGCTCAGCGTATCGGCGTCATGCACTATTTTCTTTACGAAAACAGGCTTTTCGTTGTTGAATATCCCTATTTTAGTGGATGTTGAACCGGGATTTACGGTTAAAATATGAAAATCATCATTTTCATACTTCATTCTCGACAGGGATTTATCATTTTTTGCCAACAAATTTTTCTTCGACCACTTTCCAGTCCAGAATGTTCCAGAAATTTCGCACGTAATCGGCTCTTCTGTTCTGATAATCCGGATAATACGAATGTTCCCAGACATCGCAGCCAATTAACGGCAATCCCGTTCGACTGTGGATGGGATTTCCGGCATTCGGCTCCTGACTGATGGCTAAAGCACCGTCATCCGTTTTGTACAGCCATGCCCAGCCCGAACCGAACAGCGATATCGCCGCTTTGCCGAATGTTTCCTTAAATTCGCCGAAAGAGCCGAAATTTTTCTTTATCGCGTCCAGCAATGCGCCCGACGGTTCCGACTTCGGAAACGGAGAAAACGACCTGAAATAAATGTCGTGATTCCACACCTGACCGGCATTGTTAAATATTACGCCATCCGACTCTCTGACAATGGTTTCCAGATCCGCGTTTTCAAATTTCGTCCCCTGAATCAATCCGTTGAGATTGTTTACATAAGTCAGGAAATGTTTTCCGTAATGTAATTCCACCGTCTCTTTTCCAATCGCGGGAGCCAAAGCTTCAACCGCATACGGTAATTTTGGTAATTCAAATTTCATTTTATTTTATCTTTTATAAAATTATACATGATAGATAAACAAACGTAGCGGGAGAAAAGTTTTATAAATAACAGTTATGCTGTTATCAATAACATCTATGCGGCGTCGAATGTTAAACTGTTCCTCTTGTCAGTTTTGCCCAGTAAAAACGGACGGCAAACCAAACATGCAGTAAATTCGTTGCAAGTCTGCCGTAATATTTGCACATAATGGAATAGCGTTCTTTTAAAGACGCTTTCCGGTTGGCGGTGGTTAATCCTTCGTATAAATAGTTTACCACTCGCAACCGGGAATTTACAATGGTTTTTGCCGATTTCATACATCGGATACACCAGTCGAAATCAGCCGAAAAACGGTATTGCAAGTCATATTCGGGAGCGATACTGCGTTTCACAATAAATGCCTGATGAGAAACCATCATTCCCATCCGGAAACTTTTCCACGT
>JAISSE010000085.1 GCA_031273285.1 Prevotellaceae bacterium | reverse complement strand
GTCATTTGCCGTTTGGCGAACTGATGTATTGCGACATTCAGTTTTTCGACCATTTCGGAGTAAGTCAGTTTATTGCACAGATACAAGCCCAGATATTTGTATTCCAGTCCGTAGAACAGCATGTCGTCCAAAGAGAGACCCTGTTTCATGAGATTTTCCGCTTCCTCCGTCATTCCGTTTTTCAGTCTGTCGAGCAGGCGGCGGGTTATTCTTTCTCTGCGGGTTTCGCGGTCGAAGCGCACTTCGAAAAACGTGTTGTTTACGGCAGGATATTCCACTGGGGTCGCACTGTTGTTTTTCAGATGGTATTCTATTTCTATCGCTCTTATTGTCCGCTTTTTACTGTCGATATCCGTTTTGTTGTGCAACCGTTTGATACCCGACAGGATTTCAATCAGTTCTTCGTGGGTTTTCTGTTCGAGTTCCCGTCTAAGATCTTCGTCGGGAGGCACGGGCAACAGATTGTATCCGTTGATAACCGCGTCGATATACATCCCGCTGCCGCCGCAAAGCACGATATTTTTCTTTCTTCCGCTTATGGCTTCGCAAACTTTCAGGAAATCGTTCCGATACTCGAAAACATTGTATCTGTATCCCGCATCCACTATGTTTATAAGATGATACGGGACGTCGACCCCGTTGATATTATATTCCGCAAGGTCTTTTCCCGTGCCGATGTCCATCCCCCGATATACCTGACGCGAATCCGCCGAGACGATTTCCGCTCCGGTTTCGTACGCCAGAGCGGCTGCCAGAGCCGTTTTTCCGCTTGCCGTTGCGCCCGTTACCGTGATTATATTCAAAGACTGTCCCGACATGTGCAAACAACTGTCTATTTGTCAGCCGCCTGTTTTCCGATTACGGACATAATCCGCTCGATAATCATCGACGGACTTATTTCCCTCATGCAGGCATACGGAGTATCGCTCAGGCGGCACGGTTTGTTGCCGTACACCGAACACGGCCGGCAGGGTTTGTCGAGCTGCACGATATTGTCGGGAGACTGCCCCCATCCGGTAAATCCCGCGTAGGGATGCGTTGCTCCCCAGACGGATACCACCGTTGTCCCGACAAGTGAGGCGAGGTGCATGTTTGCGGAATCCATCGACACCATTAAATCCAGTTTGCCGATTAACTGCAGTTCGTCCCTGAGAGTCAGTTTGCCCGCAACGGAAATGCAGTGCGGGAATTTGCTCTCCCACTCCTGCAACTGCATTTTTTCACTGTTTCCGCCGCCGAAAAGGAAAAGATTAAATCCCTTTGCCGAAAGATAATCCAGCACTTCCGCCATTTTTTCCGGAGGATATATTTTGCCCTGATGAGCGGCAAACGGCGCAATGCCGATGTATGCCGATTTGTTTTCGGTCGGCAGTATTGCGGCAACCCTGTCCGAAATATCGACGTCGGGTTCGTACAGATTGGTGAAATCGGGTTTAATCTCGAATCCCGCGGCTTTGAACACGTCGGCATAACGTTCGATGGTGGTTCTCAGCGGTCTGCGAATCCTGTTTTTCGCTCGCGTCAAAGCCCGCTTGTCCTTTCGTCCCTTGTCCACGACAAACACTTTTGTTCCGCCGATAAACCGGAAAAAAAACCGCAGTATATTGCTTCTAAGCACGTCGTGCAGGTCCAGAACAAGGTCGAAACGTTCTTTTTTCAGGACTTTGAACAGGGAATACAAGCCTTTCAAACCCTCATAGTATCGCAGTTCGATACCTATGAAATGCACTTTTGCGGAACTGAAAAAGGTACCGTAACTTTTCTGCGACAGTACCGACAGTTTGATCTGCGGATATTTGTCGATGAACGAGTACAGTACGGGTACCGTCATCGCCACGTCGCCCATTGCGGAGAGGCGTATTACAAGAATTTTCATTATCCTGTCCTGCTGATATTTTTTCCGTTTAAAAGACATACTTTTTAAATTACAAATTACAAATTACGAATGATTCAACATGTTTGTTCACAATGGTTCATGTGAGTAATACGTATTTAAGGCTGCGCGCCGGATTTGACGACTGAAATAAAAATATCGTTCATTGTCGGTATCGATTCGCTGAACTCGACGATTTCCACGCGGGGGATAAGCGCCGACAGCAGCCTGTTTCCGTCGTCCGAACGCACTTTTATTTCGGTGATATTGTGCCTGTCTTCCGATTTTTCCAGCAGTTCGTGTTCGCCCGAAAGGAGAGAATCCGCATCGTCAGTCGCGCCTCTGAAAGCAATCCGGTAGACGTTGGAGCCGTAGCTGCGTTTGATTTCGCGGATATTCCCGGCAAGGACGCATTTTGACTTGCTGATCAATGCTATGTCGTCGCAAAGTTCCTCCACCGACGCCATGTTGTGAGTCGAAAATATTATTGTAGCCCCCCTGTCCCGCAGCGCAAGTATCTCGTTTTTCAGCAGCTGGGTGTTGATGGGGTCGAATCCGCTGAACGGCTCGTCGAAAATCAGCAGCGCCGGCTCATGTATCACCGTAACAATAAACTGTATCTTCTGCGCCATGCCTTTCGACAATTCTTCGATTTTTTTATTCCACCAGTCGCGAATGTCCATTTTATCGAACCACATTTTGAGCCGTTCGAGCGCATCCCTGTGCGACAGTCCCTTCAGTTTGGCAAGATACAAAGCATGTTCCCCCGTTTTCATTTTTTTGTAAAGACCGCGTTCTTCGGGCATATAGCCAATATTTACGACATCGCCTGCCTGCATCGGTCTGCCGTCGAACAGCAACGAACCCGAATCCGGGGCGGTGATTCTGTTGATAATCCGTATCAAAGTCGTTTTGCCGGCTCCGTTGGGACCCAATAAACCGAAGATACTCCCTTTTTTTACCGATATGCTCACATTGTCCAAAGCCAGATGATTTGCATATTGTTTAACAACATTGTTTGTTTCAAGTATATACATATTCATTCACATATAAAATCAGTCCTATCGCATGCAAACTTACACAAAAAAACGATACGGCAAATAATTTTATTCCG
>JAISSE010000072.1 GCA_031273285.1 Prevotellaceae bacterium | reverse complement strand
CGCAGGGATGACACTTTATTAACCGTAGGCTTTAGCCTACGGGAGTACCCGACCCCTCTCCCAAGTCCCGCAGGGACGACACTTGATAGTTGAGAGTTGAGAGTGAAGAGTTGAGAGTTATGGTCAGCGGACGACACTCTTCACTCTCAACTCTCAACTATCAAGTGTCGTTCCTGCGGGACCTCTCAAATTGCACGAATTAAAATCGTGCAAAATGAAAAATTATCATCCATCCCGGACTTGAATCCGGTACAAAAAAATATTTTCCGGCTGTTCAACATTAAACCCGAAGATATGACAACGCAGTAACCGGTTTCAAAAAAATATTTCAGTCGGTCAAAATCCCTTGTAAAACGCTGTTACAACAGCAAAATAAAATATTATTCCACTCAAACGGGCATTTTTGTATTCGCATTTGGAAAAAAGTTATTATCTTCGCGACCGAAATAGAATCATTTAAAGTAAGGACAATGAATGAAATTGTAAACATTAAGGAACTGAATGAACGGATACAGCATGAAAGTTCCTTTGTCGAGATGATAAATCTCGAAATGAGTAAAGTGATTGTAGGTCAGAAACATCTTTCCGAGTCCCTTGTCATAGGGCTGCTGTCCGACGGACACATACTTTTGGAAGGCGTTCCGGGACTGGCAAAGACATTGGCAATAACAACGCTGTCGAAAACGATTAATGCCAAATTTTCCCGTCTCCAGTTTACCCCCGACCTTTTGCCTGCCGACCTTATCGGAACGCTGATTTACAGCCAGAAGACGGAAACTTTTTCCGTGCGTCAGGGACCGGTATTTGCGAATTTTATTCTGGCGGATGAAATCAACCGTTCTCCCGCAAAAGTGCAAAGCGCTCTGCTTGAGGCTATGCAGGAACATCAGGTTACAATCGGGGACAATGCGTACAAACTTCCCGAACCGTTTCTGGTCATGGCAACACAAAATCCTATCGAACAGGAAGGTACATACCCGCTTCCCGAAGCGCAGGTCGACCGGTTCATGCTGAAGGTCGTGGTGTCTTATCCCGAAAAGGCGGAGGAAATGAGAATCATTCGTCAAAATATTGCGGAAGGATTGCCGCAGCCGCAAGCCGTGGTTAATCCCGAGCAGATTATCCGTGCAAGAAAAATTGTACGCGAAGTTTACATGGACGAAAAAATCGAGCGCTATATCGTTGATATTGTGTTTGCAACCCGTAATCCGGACGAATATAAACTGTCGAAAATCACTCCGCTGATTTCCTATGGCGCTTCTCCGCGTGCAAGTATCAGTCTGGCAATAGCTTCCAAAGCGTATGCCTTTATCAAGCGCAGAGGTTATGTTGTTCCCGAAGATGTACGGGCGGTTTGCTATGATGTTTTACGGCATCGTGTAGGACTTACATACGAAGCGGAAGCAGAGAACGTTACAAGCGTTGATATTATTACTTCGATATTGAATGCGGTCGAAGTCCCGTAAACGGCGAGTTACAAGTTTTCGAATTATGAAATTAAAAAAGCTGTTAAGCAGGGCGGATATTGTAGAAACGGAAGGTAATGAGGATATTGACATTACCGGATTGAGTTTCGATTCGAGAAATATTTCCGGAAACACTTTATTTTTTGCCGTTCGCGGAGAGAAAGTCGACGGTCATGATTTTATTGATTCAGCAATTGAAAACGGAGCGAAAGCCGTTGTGTGCGAGAAATTACCGGATATAAAAAACGAAAATGTCTGCTACATGCGTGTGAAATCGTCCGCACATACCATGGGCGAAACAGCAAGCGTATTTTACGGCGAACCCTCGAAAAAGCTGAAACTGGTCGGAGTTACAGGCACAAACGGAAAAACCACAACGGCAACGCTGTTGTACCGCCTGTTCGGGAATTTGGGCTACAAAGTGGGATTGCTCTCAACAATAGCAATATACATCGACAAAAAGAAGATTGAAACTACGCATACAACCCCCGACGCTCTCCGAATAAACAGCATTTTAGGCGAAATGGCGGAATCCGGCTGCGATTACTGTTTTATGGAAGTAAGCTCACATTCGGTTGTGCAGGGCAGAATTGCCGGGTTGAAGTTCGCGGGAGGAATTTTTTCGAATATCACTCACGACCATTTGGATTATCACAAAACTTTTGACGAATACATAAAGGCAAAGAAGGGATTTTTCGATTCGCTGGACAAAGACGCTTTCGCTCTTGTAAATACCGATGACAGAAACGCCAAGGTCATGGTGCAGAATACAAAAGCCGCCGTCAAAACATACGCGCTTTCTTCGCCCGCCGATTTCATGTGCCGGATTTCGGAACATTCGTTCGAAGGCATGCTCCTGAATATCGACGGAACGGAAACATGGGTTAAATTCGTAGGCAGATTCAATGCCAGCAACCTGCTTTCCGTTTATGCCGCCGCAACTCTTTTGGGAGCCGAAAAAACCGAGATACTGACGGAACTAAGTAAAATGCTTCCCGTGTCGGGACGGTTCGAAAGCATAACGCTCCCGTCGGGAGTTACCGCGATAGTCGATTATGCGCATACTCCCGATGCTCTCAAAAATGTTTTGGATGCAATAAACGACGTCAGAAGCAATTACGGAAGCCTGATTACCGTCGTGGGATGCGGAGGCAATCGCGACAAAACGAAACGTCCGGAAATGGCGCGTATCGGAGTGGAAAACAGCGATAAACTGATTCTGACTTCCGATAATCCCCGATTCGAAAAACCGGAAGACATAGTCGAAGACATGAAAGCGGGCTTGAATACCGCGCAACTGTCCCAAACTCTGTGTATTGTCAATCGAAAAGAAGCTATAAAAACGGCTTTGATGCTTGCATCCAAAGGCGACATCGTGCTGATTGCCGGAAAAGGTCATGAAAATTATCAGGAAATCGAAGGCGTTAAACACCATTTCGACGATAAGGAAATAGTGCTGGAATTGTCATAATGTTCAATATTATCAAGCGTGAAGGTCCTGATAAAGGCGGTAAATGGATAATTCTTTCCGATGAAAAATAACGAATTATCTGTGTTTTCCAATGCAGGAAAAATTCTGTATGACATGACTTTGGAAGAACTATGGATATTGTTTCCCATTATTATCGTTCCGTATAATCCCGAATGGACGGCATGGTACGAGGAAGAACGCAATAATCTGCTGACACTTTTGGAGAAAGAAACTGTGCGGATAAGTCATATCGGCAGTACCGCAGTAAA
>JAISSE010000275.1 GCA_031273285.1 Prevotellaceae bacterium | reverse complement strand
TCCGGCAACGGCGCATTATGCGTTTGCCAATGGCGACGGTACGGAATTGATTGTCGTCAGAAATGTTTCCGACGGTAATGCGTGGTCGCTGGAACATATTACAATTACGAATTAAAAATTACGAATTGAAAATCGGCGTAGCCAAACGCAAGTTCGACGCAGTCAATTACGAAACGTAAGATGGATAGCGCTGAAGTACTATTTACCTTTTCCCGCCACAATTAACCGTCCCGTCAGGGACGGAATGTGAATAAATGTCCCGTTTATTTTTGTACAATGCCTAAATTGACGACATTGGGCATGTCCCGTATCCACATGCCGTGCCCTTGCCGGCGCCTTTCTGTAGTTTTTAAATCTTCAATTTAAAATTGATTTATTTCGAAATTATTCCGCATATCAAAAAAATGTAATATCTTTGTTCTCTAAAAAGTATTAATATTTAAATGAGATGCGGTCTTTTATAAAAATAAATCATATTTCGAAAGTGATATTTAGCCTGTCGGCGGTTATGTTTTTCGGTTTGCATATCGCTTTGGCTCAGCGAACGATTAATATCAACAGCGAAAAAACTCTTTCTTCCGTTTTGCCGACAAAAGGAAGCGCCGAGCAGTCCCGCCTGTTTGAGCACAATCCCAAGTTGAAAACCCTTACCGGCAACAATACGGGCGATACTTTGGCGCTTGATTTGTTCGACAACAAAAAATATAAGGCGGTCATAACGCGGGTGTCGAAAAGCTATGACGGTATTACCGGTATCACGGCAAAGATAGTCGGCGTCAGTCAGGGCTACTGCTTTATTTCCGTTTCCGACAGAGGGATTTCCGTTTCGGTGGAATTGCCGGAGTTTGACGAGCAGTTTTTCGTTGCCGGCAAAAACGACGAAATCCGCCTGTCGCGCCATAAAATGTCCGATATACTGAAAGACGAACTGGAATGTTCGGATATTCATATTCACGAAGATGAAGATAAAGACGAAGATGAAGCCGCATCTGGCGACCCGTCCGGATTTGCAGCCGACGCACTCGATTTGTCAAAACCCGTAACGATTGACGTACTTGTTGTATATACGAAAAAAGCCAAAAACTGGGCAGCCGGCACCGGCACTGTAAGCGATATCGACGACCTTATCAGTCAGGCGATGCTGAAAGGCAATCAGGCGATGGACAATTCTCTGACAAATATCACATTGAATCTTGCATATAAATACGAAACGAATTACGACGAGGTCAATTCCGCGCAGGATTTGCATAACCTGCGAAACAGGAATGACGGCTATATGGATGAGGTACACGATTTAAGAAAACAGTATAAAGCCGATTTGGTGATGCTGCTGACCGAAGTATCTTTCACCGGAGGTCTCGGTTTTGTTTTGAACAACGAAAACGGAAGTCCGTCATACGCTTTTGCATTGAGCAGAGTGCAGCAAACCGCCTCAACTCACACAATGGTACACGAAATAGGGCACAATATGGGATGCGGACATCATAAACTGCAGAACGGCGGCGAGGGCTTGTTTCCGTATTCTTACGGATGGAGAGGGACAACGGACAGCGGCAACCGGTTTTCTACCGTCATGACTTACGAAAATTTTGACGGAACCAATTACCCGCGCATTCCCTATTTTTCCGACCCGAATATAATGTTCGAGGGCGTTCCAGTCGGAGATGCAAACGACGGAAACAATGCACTGACCATCAGGCAGACAAAACAGGCTGTGTCGCTATATTCCGACTATTATAATCCCGCTCTGGCGACGCTTTCCCTGAGCAGAGGACGGCTTTTACCCGACTTTCATCCCGACACTGTGGAATACAAAGCAACGGTACCCGCAGACGTCGCATCCGTTACGATAGATGCAACGGCTACGCATCCTTCGACGAGAATCATCAAAAATGCGAATTACCCGTTGTCCGCAGGCATCAACAGTATAACGGTAACAGCCCAGTCGGAGGACAAAACAACGGACAATCCCTACAAAATAACCGTTACCCGCGCCGACCCCAATGCTTCTTCCGATGCAACATTAAGCAACATCGAATTGAGCGTGGGAACTCTTGTTCCCCCATTTAGCAGCGAAAGAACAGATTATACGGCAAATCCGGCAAACGAGGAACAGAGCGTCGTAATTACGGCAACCCCGAACCATGCAGCCGCCGTGGTTGTGGGCGACGGAGAGAAACCGCTTAAAGCGGGAGCGAATATCTTTGAGATTGCGGTAGTTGCGGAAGACGGCAGCGAAAAAACATATACCGTAAACGTTATTGTTTTTATAGATAATGAATTAGACCTCAGCAATCTGACTGTAAGCAACGGAACTTTAACTCCTCCGTTTGATGCAAGAATACGCGATTACCGGGTTGATGTGGACAGTGATGTGCACAATATCACCCTGACAGCCGGCGCTCTGCATCCGAATGCCATCGTAACCGGCACAGGGACAAAACAGTTGTATGCGGGAGATAATGTTTTTCCCATTGAAGTAACTATCGACAATGTAAAAACCAAAATCTATACGGTAACCGTTAATCGTACCGCGTCTACCGATGCCACCCTGAAATCGCTGACAGTCAGCGTCGGCAAACTTGTTCCCGAATTTAAGCCGGAAACAGCCGAATATGCGGTATATATAAGCAACAGCACCGATTCGGTCGATATAACCGGAACCGCCAGCTATCCCGATGCCTCCGTCGAGGGGAATGTAACGGGGCAAAAACTCGCCGCAGGCAGCAATATCGTACCCCTTACCGTAACAGCCGAAGACGGCTCGACAAGGAAAACATATACCGTAACGGTTGTGCGCGACGCATCCGTGCAGGGGACGGAAGCACAGCTTCTGTCTCTCAAAATAAACGATACTCCGGCAGTCATAAACAGCAATGAAATCAACTATATAGCAACCTGCGGACAAACAGTGCTGAATCTTGAGCCGACAATATCTCCGTATGCCTCCGTGAAGGTGAACGGCGAATATGAAAGTCGAAGCATTCCTCTGTCGGGAAATGTAACTGCGGTTGATATTCAGGTTGTTTCCGAAACAGGCAACATCCGGAACTATACTCTGAAAGCCACCGCTCCGCTCAACGGAAACCAACTGTATTACCAGCGCTGGAGCGATGTGCTTGCAATAAATAATAATCGGGAACACAACGGAGGATACGATATTTCCGCCATCCGCTGGTACAGGCAGGGCGACAACACGGTTATCTCCACCGAAAATTATATCGGGATAGAAGGCTCGCACAGTCTTTATTATGCTGATGTTCAGGTTAACGGCGAATGGCATCGAGTATGCGGAACTCCTTCGGTACGAAGTTTTGAGGAAATCGTTGCCTATCCGAATCCCGTTTTGCGGGGCGGTGTTCTGACCCTGCATCTTCCCGAAAAATTCGCGGGCGGATATCTGAATATCTATGACATAAGAGGCGCATTAGTGAAGTCGGGGGTAGCATTTTCGGCAAATATAACTTCCGTAAATACGGGAGATTTGAGTTCGGGCATTTATTTGCTGCATTTTATCGACAAAAACGGTCTCGGCGAATCGGTAAAAATCGTAGTGGAATGAGCGAAAGGATACAGTGTACATCGACGCACAAAAAAAAATGTGTAGAATTATTATCGTTATTAACAATAAAATACGGATAAAATTTCATGTTTGCCGCAATAAAATTTGTTGATTTGAAATATAGTTTCTACCTTTGCCGCCTGAAATTTATTAAAAATTTATTTAAAACAGTTTAAGTATTATATGTCAAATCAGTATGAAACCGTTTTCATTTTAACTCCCGTTTTATCTGAAACACAGGTAAAGGAAGCGGTAAAAAAGTATTTGGACTACATAGCCGGCAATGGCGGAGAGATAGTCCATCAGGAGGAATGGGGTTTGCGCAAATTGGCTTACCCGATTCAAAAAAAATCGACAGGGTTTTATTTCCTTGTAGAGTTCAAGTCGGAAGGCGATTTTGTCGAAAAACTTGAAACCCAGTATCGACGCGATGAAAGGGTCATCAGATTCCTTACATTCCGTATGGATAAACACGCAATTGCTTATGCGGAGAAGAAAAGAAATCTTAAACAACAGAACAATCCAAAAGTCAGTGAATCATGACAACACCAAATGAAATAAGATATTTGAATCCGCCTACGGTGGAAGTCAGAAAGAAAAAGTACTGCCGTTTCAAGAAATCCGGCATCAAGTATGTTGATTATAAGGATGCGGAGTTTCTCAAGAAATTTCTCAACGAACAGGGAAAAATCCTTCCCCGCCGTTTGACCGGAACATCGCTGAAATTTCAACGCAAAGTTTCACAGGCGGTTAAACGTGCCCGGCACTTGGCTTTATTGCCTTTTGTAACAGATTTATTAAAATAAAAACTCAAGGTGTTTTATGGAAATTATTTTGAAACAGGATGTCCCCAATTTAGGACACAAAGATGATACGGTAAACGTAAAGAACGGTTATGCAACCAATTACCTGATACCTCAGGGGTTCGCTATTATAGCCACTGCTTCGGCTAAAAAAATCCATGCGGAAAATATACGCCAGCGCGCTCATAAAGAGGAGAAATTCCGTTCGGATGCAACACAGACAGTCAGCAAACTGGAAGCGCTGAATGTTGTGAAAATCGGAGCAAAAACAAGTACGACAGGCAAAATATTCGGTTCTATAAACAATATACAGATATCCGAAGCGCTGACCGCGCACGGTTTTGATATCGACCGAAAAAATATTTCCATTGTCGGCGAAGACAATATAAAGGAAATCGGAACTTACGAAGCTGATATCAAAATCTACAAAGATATACATGCCAAGATTAAATTCGAGGTAGTTTCCGAATAGGTTTTGTCGCTTTTTACCACGAAATAGAACGGGTGTAAATTTTGGATTTACACCCGTTTGTTTTTCGAAGACTTATCCAGGAATTTTTTTTATCCACGAATTTCACGAATAACACGAATCTTTTTTTAATTTTTATCGAATTTTCACGAATAAAAAATCCGAAGGATTTTTTTCCAATCTACGCATGATTGAAAACCTTTAACACATTCATTTTTCGAGTAGCGCGATCCATTTTTTTCCAATCTACGCATGATTGAAAATCCTGTAAATCCTTCCAATCTGTGTCATCTGCGTGCTTCATACATCATCGTTTATAGTTTATAGTTTATAGTTCATCGTTTATAGTTTATAGTTCATAGTTTATAGTTCATAAAAAAAACCGCAACACCCGAAAACGGCATTGCGGTCGAACTAAATAACAATACTAACAGATAATTAAAACTTCATACTAAGGTCGACGCCGAAGTGTACGGGTTTGCCAAGCTGTCCGAAAGAGTTACCGAATGTTTTGAAATAGAAAGTCGCATATTTTGCATTCAGCAGATTTTCACCCCAGATACTCAGGGCAAATTCTCCCTTTTCGACCGATATTTTTCCGTCCAGTACGGAGTAGAATTTTTGAGCCGTATCGTTGGCTTCCGTCCAGTATATCTTGCCTGCTCCCGAATATTTGCCGCTTATCACGAGCCTGTCGATGAACGAATTTCTGAAATTCAACGTATAGCCGGCAGTCAGCGACAAAGTTTGTGCGGGAACAAAAGGGACATATTTGCCGGAATAGTCCGCAACCGAAGTTTCGTCGATCCGTTCCGTGTATTCGGTGAATTTATTTTCGGAATATCCGTAATTTATCCCGATTCCGAAATATTTGAACGGATATATGTTAGCCTCAAATTCAATCCCTTTGCTTTGCGATTCTCCGGCGTTTTTTATCATCCGACCCTGTCCATTGGGCGCAAATTCGGCAATTTGCCGGTCTTTTATATCCAGAAGAAACAGGGTCATTCCCATATCTATTTTTTTATCCCACAGAGATATGCGTCCACCCATTTCGTAATTCCAGCTGTATTCCGGTTTGAACGACGCGGACTGCTGTATATCAAACTCAACTGGGCGAGTGGTTCTCATCTTCGTCTCTATCAGGTCCGAAAACATCTGAAGATTATATCCTCCGGCTTTATATCCCTTTGAAACGGAGACATAAACCATATTGTCGTTTTTACCGTAACGGACGGAAAATTTCGGCAGCAGCTGTGTGAAATTCATTTTTTCGCTGCCGGCAATAGTGTCGTTTTTCACGCCCGGTATGACATTCGGACCCATGCGCACCGAATAATTATAGACACTGTTTGTGAAATGCTCCAGCGACGCCTGTTCATAATCCAGACGGATACCTGCCGACACGGACAAACCCTCGATCAGCAGATTGTTGAGCGTGGGCTGGAGAAACGCGGCGATGCCCTGATTTTTAGTGATGTATTCGCCGACGACCGGAATAGTTGCATCCGTAACGGTCAGCGGAAAAGGCATTCCCGCGTTATTGATATTCTGCTGAATAAGAGCGATTCCGTCCTGTTTGAATGTTACCAGACTGCCGGTATTCAAATTCTGGGAAAAACCCGATACGCCTCCAATCCATTGAAAATTGCTGTTTCCGTCCGAACGAACGGTAATTTCTTCGTTGATTGCGTTCAACCGTTGCGACTGTAGCAGAGTGAACATCGAAGCCGGTGAAAAATCCTGGTCGAGCAGCAGCGAATCCGTCAAAGACTGATGCCCCGTCGTGGATGCCAGTTTGAATTTTTTGCCCTGATATTCGATGCGTAAACTGTTATTCACGACATTTCGTTCATAACGGGCAGCATCGTTATAGTTAATGGTATCGGGCAAACTGGTATCGAAATTATATTTTCCGTAAGCATACCCGTTCTGTTTGGCATATTCGGCATTGCCGATGTAGTTGAACGAGAGTTTTTCCGAAGGACGCCATCCCAGATTGGCTCGCAATGCGACTGACTGCATCGCTCCCGCATTGTTATTCCTGATTCCGAAAAGATTCTTGTACTTCGAATTATAATCGGGATTCCGGTTTTTGTAAAAACCGTCCGTCGCCGAATAATTTCCTCCAATCGAAAAAGCAAGTTTGTCGCCGAATCTGGCATAATGCGACACTTGCGCCCTCATCCGGCGATAGTTGCCCGTCGAAAGTTTCACTCTCGTTCCCTGATAGTCCCATGGCGAAATAGTATAAATATTGATTAATCCGCCCATCGAGTTCCGTCCGTACAATGTTCCCTGAGGACCTCTAAGCACTTCGATACGTTCTATATCAAAGAAATCGAAATCGAAAGAAGTTTTGTCGTGATACGGAACATTGTCCACATACATGCCGACAGCCGA
>JAISSE010000165.1 GCA_031273285.1 Prevotellaceae bacterium | reverse complement strand
CGCGGCAGAAATCGTCGAGCGCCGTTTGCAGACCGCTTTTTATCAGCGCGTCGGGCATCAGGTTGTGGGCGATGCGGCGCAGTTCGCCCATCGAGCCGTCGAGCATCTCAATCGCCGTGTTGAAATGCGCGACATCAGCGGAATCAAGCAGCGAAAAGCCCTTCATGTGCTTGAGATTCAGCTTCACCGCCGACAGCATCCCGCTCAAGCCGTCGTGAAGGTCGCGGGCAAGGCGCGAACGTTCGGAGGCTTCGCCGTCGATGACGGCTTTCGAGGCGACAAGCTGCTTCTCCTGTTCAAGCTGTTTCAGCTGCTGACGGTGCAGACGGCGACGGAAATACAGGACGCCGAACGACGACAGCGCCGCAATAATACTGACAATCACTATCCATGCATACAGCTTCCTTTCCCTCTCCAGAGTGGCAATACGCATCTCCTTCTTTTCCGTTTCGTATTTTACTTCCATCTCCGCAAGACTTTCACGAAGGCTTTTTGTATTTAACCTGTCTCGAATATTCTTGTTTTGTCCCATGAAATAGTTTGCTTTGTCCCCGTTGCCCAAAAAGGCATATGCGTTAGCCAACGCCATGCTTGCATTTACTGCATTGTTTGAATCGGTCGAATCCGCTTCCCAGGCTTTGAGGGCATAAATTTCGCAGTCTTTAAACCGTCTCATGTTAAGATAAACATTTGACGCAATCAGCCATGACATGATAATAGTTTGTTTGTCTCCGTATTCGCCTGCCGTCTCCATACATTCCTTCAAATATTTTTCCGCATTGTCGAAATCTTCCAGAGCGGCATACATTCCGGTTATCACCTGCGTATTGATTATTATATAATGCTTGTCATTATAACTATGACTGATTTGGAGCGATTCGAGCGCATAAAACAGGGCGCTGTCGTGCTGTTGCTTGTCGGCATAAACACATCCCATTCCCGAATAGGCGCCCATCATGGTCCTTGCTAAATTGTGTTCTTCGGCTATTTTAATTGCCTGTCCGTAATACTTCAGCGCGTTTTTATCGTCCCGTAATCCTTGATGAATGGTTCCAATGTTTACCAGAGTATTGGCATAAGATTCGTATTGCTTCTCACTTTCGAGCGACGGCAGTACGTCGACATAATACTTCAGCGCCGTTTCATACTTTCCCTGTTTATTGTACAACGTACCAAGAGTCACGTATGCCGCATTTCCCACACGTTTGTTTTTTGCCTTGACGGAAAAGTCAATTGCATTTTTCAGACAGTGAATAGCCGAATCATATTCGTTCTTAAACATATAGACAACTCCCATGCTATTGCTGAAACTCGATGCCCACGAATCGTGCTGCACTTTTTCGGCAAGATTTAACCCGTCTTTTGCGTATGCGATGGTTTTGTCCGAATCATTATTAAAGTAGCAACTCACAATATTATGGTACAGTTGCAATTTGTCTTCATTCTCCAGTTCGTGCGTTTTCAGCACGTTTATTAAAGAATCGACATTTGTTTGCTGCGCTGCGATCTTGTTGCAGAACATCATTGCCGTCAGGCAGATAATGATTATTTTTTTCATATGGCAGGATACCCCCGAAATTGTTGGTAGCTTGTTCAAAGATTGCGGAGAGTACTCCGAAAGTTGCAAATTGTTATCCATAATTATTTAAAAAAATTTCTGCAAAGATAGACATATTTTACAAAACAAAAAATTTTTTTTAAGATTTTTGGGTGCATTTGACTGCGTCGAACTTACGTTTCGTGGATAAATTTCGTGTGATTGGCTACGCCGAACTTACGTTTCGTGTCATTCGCGGATAAAAAAATATTCGTGGATAAAAAAGTTAGTGGATGACAACAGGCTTTTTAATCATTTTGGAATAAAAGTTGTTATACAATTATCGACATAACCGGCGCAATGGTATCGTTTTTATATAATATATTGAACAGGAACTGATTGATGCCTCAATTATGGATGTGGATATTTGAAAGTATGAATTAAAAAGTGTTATTTTGGCAGCAAACGATGCCATTTTGGCAGTCTGGAGGATTATATGAATTTTGACAAGTTGGATAAAATATTTGTAACAAGTACTATGGGCGATAATATTGGTTTTATACCGTTGAATGAGGACACTTCGGAGAATTTCACCGAAAAGGAGTTGCCGATGCCACTGCCGGTACTTGCCCTGCGCAATGCGGTGCTTTTCCCGTCGGTTGTCATGCCGATAACGGTCGGCAGGGACAAGTCGATAAAGCTGATTCGGGAATCGTATTCAGGCTCAAGACTGATTGGCGCGGTCGGGCAGACCGACCCCAAGGTCGAAGAACCGGAATACGGCGATTTGTTCCGCATCGGTACGCTTGCCAGAATACTGAAGATTTTCGAGATGCCCGACGGAGCAATAACGGTTTTGTTACAGGGACTGCAACGCTTTGTCGTGGAAGAATTTGCCCGGCAGGATCCTTTTTTTGCCGCATACGTTAAAATGTTGGTCGATATCGAACCGCCGAAATCGGACAAGGATTTTGAGGCTATAGTCGGCGCGGTGAAGGATTCGATGTCCAAAATGATTAACTTTTCATCGCATCTGCCGCCCGAAGCATCGTTTGCAATAAAAAATATCGAGAACAACAAACTGCTGATAAATTTCATTTCGGCAAACATCGAATTTGAGAACCACGGCGACAGGCAGGTATTGCTCGAACTCGGCGACCTGAAGGAAAGAGCGTTGAAACTCATCGAATTTCTCGGACGCGAAATACAGCTGATGGAGATAAAGAACGACATTCAGCAGAAAGTCCGTTCGGAAATGGATCAGCAGCAGCGCGAGTATTTTCTGCATCAGCAGATTAAAACTATCCAGAACGAATTGGGCAACAACTCCGCCGAAGGAGAAGTCGAACGGCTGACCGAGAAGGCGGCATCGAAAAGATGGCCTCAGTATGCAAAGGATACGTTTGAAAAAGAGTTGAACAAGTTCGAGAAAATGAGTCCCATGGGCGGCGAATTTTCCGTCCAGCTGAATTATCTGGATATTTTGACCGACCTGCCGTGGGACGAATGTTCGCAGGACAATCTCGACCTCAACCGGGTAAAGGAAGTTCTGGACGAAGACCATTTCGGTCTGGAAGAGGTTAAGGAACGGATACTTGAATATCTTTCCGTGATAAAACTCAAGGGCGATTTGAAATCCCCGATTATCTGTCTGCACGGTCCTCCGGGCGTCGGCAAAACTTCGCTGGGCAAATCCGTGGCGCGGGCTTTGGATCGCACTTTCGGCAGAATATCGCTGGGAGGGCTGCATGACGAAGCCGAAATACGGGGACACCGAAGGACTTACATCGGCGCAATGCCCGGTCGGGTTATACAGACAATAAACAGATGCAAAACATCAAACCCCGTAATCATTCTGGACGAAATCGACAAGGTAGGCTCCGATTTTAAGGGCGACCCGTCGTCGGCGCTGCTCGAAGTGCTTGACCCGGAACAAAATTCCACTTTCAGAGACAATTATCTGGATTTGGATTACGACCTCTCGCGCGTCATGTTTATCACGACGGCAAACCGTGTGGACACCATACATCCGGCTCTGCGCGACAGGATGGAGATGATAAACCTGTCGGGATACATCAGTCAGGAAAAACTGGAGATTGCCAAAAAACATTTGATTCCCAAAGCGCTGGAGGCGCACGGCATAAAACCGAAACAGCTGCTTTTCGACGAATCCGCAATAGAAACAATCATAGACGAATACACGCATGAATCGGGTGTCAGAAACCTCGACAAGCAAATTGCAAAAATCATGCGCAACAAAGCCAAAGCCCTGGCTTTCGGCGAAAAATTCAAAAGAAAAATAACCTCTTCGGATGTGAAAAAGATTCTCGGCACTCCCAAAGTCCAGAAAGAAACAATCGATTCAAACAATTTTGTGGGAGTAACCACAGGTCTGGCATGGACGGAATCGGGCGGTGAAATTCTTTTTGTCGAAGCAAGTTTAAGTCCCGGAAAGGGAAATCTGGTTATCACCGGAAATCTGGGCGAAGTGATGAAAGAATCGGCAATGATAGCTCTGGAGTATATCAAAGCCCACGCTTCCGACCTGAATATCGACGAAGAACTGTTCAAAAGCAAAAACGTGCATATTCACGTTCCCGAAGGCGCAATTCCGAAAGACGGACCTTCTGCCGGAATCACCATGATCACGTCCATCGCCTCAATATTCACGCAGCGAAAAGTGAAGCAGGGCATCGCAATGACGGGCGAAATAACCCTTCGCGGAAAAGTGCTGCCGGTAGGCGGCGTCAAGGAAAAAATCCTTGCAGCCAAACGTGCCGGCGTAACCACGATAATACTTTCCGCCGACAATAAAAAGAATATGACGGAAATCAAACAGGAGTATCTGGAAGGGTTGGTATTCAAATATGTCGAAACGATGAAGGAAGTTCTCGATCTCGCGCTGGAAAAAGTTTCGTAATCTTTAATCACAATGGATATTTCTGAAATCGGAAAATTTGCCCTGCTCGACGGGCTGAACGCCGGATTTGAAGCCCGGCAGCAGACAACGATAAAAACTTTCGACAATGCTTCCGTCATTGCCGCCTCGAACAAACCGAAACAGGTCTGTTCCGCCGTTTTTCTCGAAGGCATACATTTCAATCTGGTTTATACGCCGTTGAAACATCTGGGACACAAAATCGTTACTCATGCCGTATCCAAAATTGCGGCAATGAACGCCATTCCGCAGCAAATACTTGTATCTGCGGGCGTTTCTTCGCGTTTCAACGTGTCGGACATCGAATCTCTCTACGAAGGGATAAATGCCGCCTGCGCGGAATACGGAGTTGATCTGGTTGAAAATAACCTTACCGCTTCGCTAACCGGAATGACAGTCGGCATAACTGCCGTCGGCGAGGCGGCGGAAGAAAATCTCTGCTGCATGACCGGAGCCGGAACGAACGATTTGGTCTGCATTTCGGGAAATGTCGGCGCGGCATACATGGGCTTGCAGGTGCTGGAGCGCGAACGGCGGATTTTCGAAAGCAACGGCACTCAACCCAAACTCGACGGCTACAATTACGTGCTGCAAAAGCAACTGCACCCGCAAGCCCGTATCGACATGCTCAAAACATTTGCCGACAACGGCATCAAACCTTCGTCAATGACGGATATTACCGACGGGCTGGCTTCGGACATTCTTCACCTCTGCCGAAAATCGAACGCCGGCGTGAGAATTTATCTTGAAAAAATCCCCATTGCCTCCGAAACATTTGCCGTATGCGAAGAGATGAATTTCGACGCCGTAACGGCGGCACTGAACGGCGGCGACGATTTCGAACTGTTGTTTACAGTGCCGATATACGAGCACGAAAAGATAAAAAGCCTGTCGGGATTCGAAATTATCGGATATATAACGGATAATTCGCAGGGCGCATATCTCGTAACTCCCGAAGGCAACGAAATAAAAATCAAGGCACAAGGCTGGACTTCCGTAACCGGATAAAAATATTTTCGGAAAAATTACCGAACTTTAACATTTTTGTATTATTTTTGTATTCTAAAAAAATTGAAGAGCATGAATAATACCGAAAGTGCGTTGTCTAAAATCACCAAAGGCAGGGACAGGACAAACATCTTGAAAAAACAGGAACAAAATCTGCTTGCTTATCTGGTTCAGCATGTGCCTTCGTGGATGAATTCGGATATGCTGACTGCCATCGGTTTGGCGGGAAGCTGTATTACCACGGCAAGTTTTATTCTGGCAACCTATCTCCACCGAAGTCTGCTTCTGTTCGGAATTGTGGGATTTGCCCTCAACTGGTTCGGCGATTCGCTGGACGGACGGCTGGCGTATTTCCGAAACAAACCGCGGAAATGGTACGGTTTTTCGCTCGATTTTACGGTCGACTGGCTGACCAACATCCTGATCGGGGTAGGGTACATAGTTTATGTCAGAGGCAGGTGGGAACTGGTGGGTTTCGGCTTTGTCGTACTGTACGGCTGGGCGATGATTACCGCCCTGCTGAGGTATAAAATCACCGACAGGTATACCATCGACTCCGGGCTGCTGGGACCTACCGAAGTCAGGATTTTCATTTCGATGTTTTTGGCGCTCGAAGTGATTGTGCCGGGTTCCATCGTGTACTGCGGCATTCTTGCCTGCATCATGTTATTTGCGGTAAATATTATGGATTCGTTAAAACTACTCAAAATTGCTGACAGCCGAGATAAAGAAGAAAAAAAGAACAGAGAACCGGAGCACGATACGCAGTAAGCTGGAAACCTTTGCCAAAGCTCAGTTTTCCGCTTTTGTATGCGGCATGTGCGATTACTGTATTATGATTCTGTTGACCGAATTTGTAAAAATACATTATACGGTTTCCATTGCCATTGCCTGCACTCTGGGTGCAATCATGAACTTTTCCGTAAACAAGAAATGGACTTTCTATTCGAAAAACAGTCGGTACAAATTTTCCCTTCCGCAACAGTTATGGCGGTTCATCTTTGTCGTGGTAAGCAGTATCGGACTGAAAATGCTCGGAACTTATCTGACAACGGCGTATCTGCATATCGACTATAAAATAAGCCGCATTATTACCGACATGCTGGTTTCAATCCTGTATAACTACATGCTGCAACGTTACTGGGTTTTTAGAGACCGGTCATCTTCAGTTGAGCAAATGTAGCTTTCCTGCCCGACCGGAAATACCTGTACACGATGCTTCCGTTATATATTCCCGTATCCGCTTTTTTCACAATCAGGGGTTTGAATGCTTTCCGTTTCTTCCGGCACGCGGGAATTTTTCCGAAAAACGCCCAGTGAGCCGTTATCACCGCACTGAAATACGACAGTTTGCCCGAAGCGAGATAGACCAGACCCGAAGCGCCGTCCATCAGCAGCCGGATGAAAATGATACGCCATCTGTTGCCGGAGAGATTTTTTGCCAGCATCATCAGATTGTTGCGATAGTTGAGATACAGTTTGCGCGGCGAATTGTTCGGCAAAGCGCCTCCTCCGACATGATAAACAACCGAATCGGGCACGTTGGAGACACTGTATCCCATCAGCTGCAGTCGCCAGCACAAATCGATTTCTTCCATGTGGGCAAAAAACGACCCGTCGAGACCTCCCGCCCTGCGGAAAAGCTCCGCGCGTATCATCAAAGCCGCTCCCGTTGCCCAGAACACGTGCATCCCGGTGTCGTACTGACCCCTGTCGGCTTCGATGGAGTCAAGTATCCGTCCCCGGCAAAAGATGAATCCGTATTTGTCGATAAACCCGCCTCCCGCGCCGGCATACTCGAAAAATTCGGGATTGTCGAACGAGCGGAGTTTCGGAGCGCAGGCAGCCACGTCGGGATTGTCGTCCATGTGCCTGACCAGCGGCTGCAACCAGTTTTCGGCGACTTCGATGTCGGAGTTGAGCAAAACATAATACTCGGCGTCGATCCGTTCCAGCGATTTGTTGTAACCGTCGGCAAACCCGTAGTTTTTGTCCAGCAGTATCAGTTCCACCTGCGGATAGTTGGTTTTCATCCACTCCACCGAATCGTCGGATGATGCGTTGTCGGCAACAACGAGCTTTGCCGCGGATATGTCGGGCGTCGAGATGCTGTCGAGCACCCTGCCGAGAAATTTTTCCAGAAAATGCCTGCCGTTCCAGTTCAGTATAACGACTGCGGTTTTTGTTCTGCCGTTCATCATGTTTTATTTTCTTTACCGTTTACAATAATTACTATTTCGCCTCTGGGTTCCGCTGTTCTGAAATGGGCAATCACTTCAGCCAAAGTCCCTCTGACGGTCTCCTCGTGTATTTTCGACAATTCTCTCGATACGCTGACCCGGCGGTCTTCGCCGAAAACATCCGCAAACTGCTCCAGACATTTCAGCGTCCTGTACGGCGATTCGTAGAATATCATCGTCCGTTCCTCGTCCGTCAGTCGGGCGAGTTTTTTCTGTCTGCCTTTTTTCTGAGGAAGAAATCCCTCGAAACAAAACCTGTCGCAGGGCAACCCCGAATCGACAATGGCGGGGATGAGGGCTGTCGCTCCCGGCAAACATTCCACTTCGACGCCCTGCGCGATGCAGTGCCGCACCAGCAGAAATCCGGGGTCGGAAATGCCGGGCGTACCCGCATCCGAAGCCAGAGCAACGGTTTTTCCCGCCGCGATATGCCCGACAATCCGTTCGGTGTTTTTGTGTTCGTTGAATTTGTGATACGATTCGGGATGTGTCGGTATGGAATAATGTTTCAGCAGGATACCGGTCTTTCGGGTATCCTCCGCAAGGATAATATCCGCCTCGCGCAGTATCTTTACCGCACGAAATGTCATGTCGTCCAGGTTGCCTATCGGTGTCGGTACTATATACAGTTTCATATGATTTCAATTAAAAATTACGAATTAAAAATTACGGAGATGAACATCGTAATTCGTGATTTGTGATTCGTAATTGAAGGGCGTGTCTGTTTCAGATACGGGCAGGCTTCCCGTATGTTCATTATTTTATATGCCAGCGCAAACTCCGGTATGATAAAACCGATAAAACTCACCTTATCGCCTGTCTGCTTATCCAATGCCGCTGTATTCATAATCCTTACTTTTTAAAATTACGCCGCAAAGATACGAAATTTAGTTGAGAGTTGAGAATTGAGAGTTGAGAGTTATTTTTTCACTCCCCACTCTCAACTCTCAACTCTCAACTCTCAACTCCTTTTTCAGCATTTCGTAGATTTCCCGCCACGATTTAAGATACAATCCTGTGGTTGTGTCCGATAAACCGACAAATGTTTGCGAGGTATAAAAAATATCCGAAGCCGTTTTTTCGTCGATGTTTTTGTCCAATATCAACTGTGCCACGACAGACTCGTTTATTCTTACCATCAGCACAGTATATTTTTGGTCTGTTTTATTGAGCATTTGCAATGAATTTAGCGTACGGAAGCAAATCTGATGCGTTTCCTCGTGATATTTCAATTCGTTGAGGAAGTCGCTTTTTGTGATTAACCCGTTGAGGAAGTCATTAATTCTGTTTTGGATTTTGTCATCGGCAATCGGACCTTCCACAATATCGTATTCGTGTCGATCGACTGTTGTGGAAGGGTCGCGGTTGAGAACGACAAAATCCAGCCATGCTTCGCTGTAACCGTCAAACCGCAGTACTTTGTAACGGTCTTCTTCGAAAGCGCGTTCATAAAAAACAAATTCCGTTACAAACGGT
>JAISSE010000271.1 GCA_031273285.1 Prevotellaceae bacterium | reverse complement strand
GAAAAACTCCGCGACGCAAGAGATTTTTCGCAAAAGACCGCCGGCACCTCGGTGTACTGCATGGATAATGAGACTCCCTACTCTGTGATTTTCAAGTATCCCTCATCCGAAAGCGCCGACAAAGTCATCGACAGTCTGACAAAAATTTATTCCGGCGCATATATAATCGAATTGGTTGCAACGGAGTGAGACCTGTCCTTAATACAGCACGCAGATAACGCGGATTTTCAGGATTTTCGCAGATTATTTTGTTTGATAATATGCGGTTATTGACCGTTTCTTATCTGCGTAAATCCGTTAAATCTGCGTCATCTGCGTGCTTTTGAGACAACTTCCTGAACCCTGTCATCCTGAACACAATCAAAAAAAATCCCCCGCCGGAATTTTCCGCGGGGGATTTAAAATGGAAAAGATTCATGCTCTCATTTTTTCCTTTGCTTTTGTCAGTTGCGTTTTCAGCGCATCAATGCATAAGTCTGTTGATTCTTCGAAACTCTTTGATTCCCGTTCGGCGAAAATATCGTAACCGGGTACTTTAAGGCGAATTTCTACTTTTTTGTTTTCAACGGGCTGATTGTTTAATCTCAGATAAACGTCTGCCCCAACGATTCCATCGAAGAATTTCTCCAGTTTTGAAATCTTTTTCTCAATAAACTCGATGAGTTTTCTGTCTGCATCAAATTTGATGGATTGTACATTTAAGTTCATGGCTTCAATTTTTAATTGTTTAACCTCACGCGCGCGGATGCGCTTTATTATGAATTATTTTTAATTTCTCGAAAGTATTGTGAGTGTATATCTGGGTCGCCGCCAGGCTTGTATGCCCCAATACCTCTTTTATGCCGTTCAAATCGGCGCCGTTATTCAGCATATGCGTGGCAAAAGTGTGCCTCAGAACATGAGGATTCGACTTTCCCGTTACGCCTCCCTGCAACATGCGTTTTTTCACCCCGGAATGTATTGACCGCGTTGATATTCTGTTACCTTTGGAGTTTAGAAAAAGATAATTATTATCCCTTTCGGGGAAAAACACCTGCATCTTCGACACGTATTCTTCAAGTATCTGCCTGATATTCTCCGTCATGGGGATGATACGCTCCTTATTTCGCTTGCCGAGAGTTCTGATTTGCCGGCGATAAAAATCCACATCGCTGTGTTTCAGAGCGGCAAGTTCGGATATTCGCATTCCCGTTGCGTAGAACGTTTCCAGAATCACATAATCTCTGTACGAAGAATAATCGTCGACGCTATTCTCCAGAATATCAAAAGCGGCGACAAGTTTCTCCTCCGATACGAATGACGGCAGTTTTTTCGACATTTTCGGCTTGGTCATTCCGGCAACGGGATTGTGTAACACCTTCTTTGTCCGCATCAAATACTTGAAAAACGAACTCAGCGCCGCCGTCTTGCGGTTTACCGTGCGCGGAGTCAATCCCTTTTTCAGCAGTTCGGAAACCCATCGACGGACAAGCAGCGTAGTTACTTCGGCGATATCAACAACGGTATCTCCGTCGAAAACACATTCGAAAAAATCGGCAATATCGTTTTCGTACGCTCTCAGCGTATGCTCCGACATCCTTTTTTCCGTCTGCATATAACGGATAAACCGCTCCGTCAATATTTTGATATCTTCCATTCGCTCAATATTATAAAACTCAAAAAGACTCCCGTAAACAGGCAACAGTCCTTCCTCCGCGAAATCCCGTACCGGCTTGCCGATACCCATTATTCGCATATAGTGAGAATAATCCGCGAAACAAGCAAATTCACGTGCGTTACAGCACCGCGCAAAACTATAATATAGCCTGCAACTTCCGCACGAAGACGTCTCTGCCTGCCGCGCCCACTTGTTTGTCGATTACCTGCCCGTTTTTGATAAACAGCACAGTCGGGATGTTTTTCACCCCGTACTTCGCCGTCAAATCATCGTTGTCGTCTTCTATATTGACTTTACCTACAATCACTTCATCTTCGTGTGTCGCGGCAATTTCGTCAATATAGGGGGCAATGACCCTGCACGGTCCGCACCATGTTGCCCAAAAATCAAGAACTACGGGTTTATCCGAACTGATAACCTCCTCATAATTAGCTCTATTTACTACTAACGCCATTTTTAAATTTTTTTGTTTCTAATTCCGGATGTGAACAACTGTATAAAACCTATTGTTCGCTGCCGGTTGTGATTTTAATACTCCACCTTGTGCTCTTCAAGAATTTTTTTGGCTAAATTCAGGATGGTGGAATCGTCGAACGTTACAATCCCGCCTTCCGGACCCTTTTCGTAGTGTATTCCGATAGCTTTACCCCGGTCGAAATTCTCGCCTCCGAAATAATTTCTTACTGTTTCTACGCTGACGTCCAACAACGCCGCCATTTTGTGAATACTACCATTCGGAAGGGCGTCTTTTATCCTTCTTAATTCATTGAATGTTATTGTTACTGTCTCCATACTCGCTATTTATTTTTAGATAAAAATGCCCATAAAATTATACAATATATTTATTGTGTGCAAATTTTTTTTCGATTTTTTTTTGTTTTTTGTTTCAACACAGTGATAATTAGAATTGACGGAGATAACATTTTTTTTGGGTTTCGGTGAAAAAACAGTGAAAAATGCAACCGTTTGCGTCAAAATCGGGCATATATCGGCATAATTTGTCCAAAATTTTGACCAAAAAACTCAAGATGCTGTTTTTCAGCAGAATTATCTCCGATATGAATTTCATGGCTTCATTCCCAATGCTTTAGTATATTCGGGATATTTCCGGCAATTGACAAATTTCACGTTTTCAAGCAAATCGCTCATTGCCTGCCGAACCAGCGCCTGTTCGGGACGCGCTTCTCTTATCTTTTCATAGCTGCTTCGGTCTTTTTTGGTATATTCCACTATAATATCCCAGTTGTCGGGTTTCGGCACAACCATCATACATGCGCGGTTGGGCATTTTTTTGTAAGGCCAGTAATGCCATCCGATGTTATTGCGTTCCATCAGGCGCGTCCATGCGGCAACCCATGCGTCGTTATTTTCCCCTGTTTCACCCATATACATCGGGAGATTCACCTTGTCTCTGAAATCCACAAAATCCTGAATATTTGCCTGAAGAGTGTCGCACCAGTATCGGTGGCAGGTGTACATGATTTTGTCGTCGAATTTCCAGTCGGAGAACACGCTGAAATTGCTGTTCCATTGCGCACCGCCCAGCAGAACAATGTGATTCTTATCGACTTCGCGAATGGCGGCAACACATCTTTTGTAGAACGGTTCAAGCGCCGCGTTCAGATGTTTATATTTGTTAAAATGGTGTGCCAGAGGCTCGTTAAGCAAGTCATAGCCCAATATGACGGTATCGCCGGCATATTTTTGTGCAATCCGTTTCCAAATATCGCAGCACAGTTGCTGGCTTTCTTCACTTTCGAACAGCCACGGATAGCCGTAACTGTCGTCGATATTGTCGCCGGTTTGCCCTCCGGGTGCATCATGCATGTCCAGAATCACATACAGTCCTTCCTGCCGGCACCATTCCAGAAGACGGTCGATAATCTCAAAACCGTCCCGTTCGGTTGTTCCCATAAAATTATCGCCGGTAAACAGCTTGTAATGAAAAGGTAAGCGGATGGAATTCATGCCCGTCCGTTTGATATAGGCAATATCTTCCTGTGTGATATAGTTTTCCTTAAACTTGCGCCAGAAACCGGCAGTGAAATCGGGACCAACCAACTCGCAAAACGCATCATTGATAGTGCGATACGAATTGACATTGCCGAACAGGAACATGTATCCCTCCGGATTAAGCCAGTTGCCCAGATTAATTCCCCGTATCAGGAATTTTTTTCCGTCGGGAGTTATCAGGTCGGGCCCATTTATACGTATAAATCCGTCGGAATTGTCGCTCCGGCGGGATATTCCCGAAAATGTCATCAGGATAAATAAAAGACATACAAAACGTTTCATATATTTTACAGTTTTAGAATTTTAATTTTCACATTATTACAGAATCGGTAACGTACCTGACTGTCCGCTCCGCATATAACATATTCCTGTACAGTTTCCTTGACGGTTGTCATAATATTTCATTTAAAAAATTTCGTCCAATTGTCCGATACTCCGATGACAATTAAAACCGTTGCAAAATTACAAAAAAAATTTAAACCGGATTAAAAAATTTTGATTACTTTTGTACGTTGGCTAAAATTATTAGCGTTAGGATAAATAATTAAAAATGTGTGTTTTCATGAAAATTATGAGATTAAAAACCATTATTGTTCTGTTTGCAGCCGGTATAACATTTCTGTCGTGCGATGTTTTGAGCGGTTTGGCATCGTTTGTAAACTGCAAATATGAGCTTGTCGGATTCGGTAATCCGTCCGTTGCGGGAATCAACATAAGCAACGTAACCGATATTAACCATATCGGGGCGGCATCTCTGCTTAAACTTACCGCCGGAATACTTTCGGGCAGTTTACCGATGAGTTTTACGGTAAATATCAACGCAACAAACCCGAATTCTACCGCGGCGCAGATTGCCGGTCTGGACTGGGCAATAGACCTGAACTCGTCGAATCTGCTATCGGGAACGCTGGCTCATTCCGTATCCGTTCCGGCGAACGGCGGACAGACAGTCATCCCGCTGACGATACAGACGGATTTGCTGCAACTCTTTAAGGGTGAATCGAAAGACAACATACTGGGGTTTATAAACCATCTGCTCAACACGGGCAGCGGCTCCTCGAATGTTGCGATTCGCATACGTCCTTCGGTAATGGTCGGAGGACAAAAAATATCAACGGGATTCATTTCTCTCAGTAAAAATTTGAAGTAAAAATATCGGAAGTAAAATTTAAAATACTAATTTTGCACGGTTTTTTTATCGGAAATGTTAAATATATTAAAATAATATACGTATGCAATATATAGATAATTATGATTTTAGAGGGAAACGTGCGATTGTGCGTTTCGATTTTAATGTGCCTTTGAACGAAAATTTCGAGGTAACGGACGACACTCGCATAAGGGCTGCCATCCCCACAATTCAAAAAATTTTTGACGGAGGAGGAGCGATAATCGCGATGACCCATTTGGGACGTCCGAAAGGTGTGACGGAAAAATATTCGTTGAAACACATCATTCCTACTCTGGAAAAATTAATCGGGAAAAAAGTTATTTTCGCTCCCGACTGTGTCGGAGATGATGCCGGCGAATTATCAAAAAAGCTGAAACCCGGAGATTTTCTGCTTCTGGAAAACCTGCGCTTCCATGCCGAGGAAGAGGGAAAACCGCGTCTGGACGAATCCGCTACCGCGGAAGAAAAAGACGCTGCGAAAAAAGAATTGAAAATCAAACAAAAAGAGTTTGTCAATAAACTTGCCGGCTTAGCCGACTGCTATGTGAATGACGCATTCGGGACGGCGCACAGGGCGCACGCTTCAACAGCTCTTATCGCCGCCAATTTCCCCAACGACAAAATGTTCGGTTATATCATGAACGGAGAACTGAAGGCTGTCGACAAAGTTCTGAATGCTCCCAAACGACCGTTTACCGCCATACTTGGAGGCTCCAAAGTCTCGACAAAAATCACAATTATCAAAAGACTGCTGGATAAAGTCGACAACCTGATTCTCGGTGGCGGAATGAGTTTTACGTTTATCAAAGCCCTCGGCGGGAAAATCGGTTTGTCGATTTCCGAAGATGTGGAACTTGCAAAAGACATACTCGGGGAAGCCGAATCCAAAAACGTGAAAATATATCTGCCTGTGGATGTTATCACTACTACGCAATTCGACGAGGTCTTCAAGGGAAACGGCAATGTCGAAACCAAAATATCCGACATCCGCAATATCGCGGACGACGCTCAGGGTCTTGACGCCGGTCCCAAAAGTGTGGAAGCATGGAAGGCTGTCCTTCTGGAATCGAAAACCATTCTCTGGAACGGACCTGTGGGTGTTTTTGAGGTGGATACATTTGCCGGCGGGACATTGCATGTTGCCGAACTCGTTGTCGATGCGACGGCTAAAGGCGCATATTCTCTGGTGGGAGGCGGCGATTCCGTGGCTGCCATCAATAAATTCAATATGGCGGACAAAGTCAGCTATGTTTCGACAGGCGGAGGCGCTTTGCTGGAATATATGGAGGGCATAGACCTTCCCGGCGTGAAAGCCGTTAAAGAGTAAATAAAACGTTTTCATTGTATTGGACAGCAGGAAAATTATCATACTTTTCTGCTGTCTGTTTTTTGAAAATATTCGATAATTTTGCGAAACGAACCGTAAGAAGATGAAACAGAGTCTAAATTTAGTGTTATTGAATGTCGGATATGTGGAGCATTACGCCGACTGGAACTGGAAAGGCACTCAAAGCCCTTTCGCACGCCTCTATCTGGTGAGAAGCGGCAAAGCGCAGATAGCCGCCAACGACCAAATCATTACTTTGACGCCCAAACATTTGTACCTGATACCGTCATTCGTCAAACACGATTATATCTGCGACGGAAGATTCAATCTTTTCTATATCCACATCTATGACGAACACAATATTTTCGAGCGTCTCAGTTTTCCTTTCGAGGTGGATGCGGACGTCCTGGACGACCTGCTCGTGAAACGTCTGTTAGCCATAAACCCCGGACGGGAACTGAAAATGTCCGACCCGCGTACTTACGATAATGCCCCGACTTTTTTCGAAAGTATTGCTCAAAATTCCCGTTTCCCGTTTTATTCCATTATCGAAACGAAAGGCATTCTGTTGCAGTTGTTTTCCAAATTTTTGATGAAAGCGAATTTCAAGCAGGAAATAGCCGATAAACGAATAATCAAGACAATACGTTATATCAGGGAAAATATAGAACGCGAACTGCCTATCAATGAGCTGTCGACTCTCTGCCGGCTTACGGACGACCATTTCATCAGAATTTTTAAAAAAGAGATGAAATGTACGCCCATTCAGTACATTAATCAGAAAAAAATAGAACGGGCGCAGATGATGCTGCTTATCGAAGGAAAACAGATTAAAGACATATCCTATTCTCTTGCTTTCGACAATGTTTCGTATTTCAATCGCCTTTTCAAATCCTACACGGGACTGACTCCCAATGCGTACAGAGATAAATTGATGCTGTGATAACTATGAACTATGAACTATGAACAATGAACAATGAACAATGAACTATGAACTATGAACTATGAACTATGAACTATGAAATTCCTTTTACCGTTTAGACCGTGTGCGCTCCTTCGGATTTTTTAATCCGCGAACTCATACCAACCCGCTATCAGTAGAATGATACCAGCCCTTTGGCTTTATATTTATTGTAAAACACATTAATCCATGATTAACAGAATATTAGCCCAAAATGTCCATTAGAATCTTATTCCCGAAATAGATGTAATTTTTGTCGGAATATTCAATATTCCGGCAATCTTTTTCCTGTTTGGGGATTGCTTCCTGCTTCGTGCCTCGCAGTACTGATGACGGAAATCGCGCATTTGTCAGGAATACAGGAAGAAGCTGTCTCGACAGAGATATTTTTCAAACGCAAAGTCCGCAAAGAATTTTCGCAAAGTTCGCAAGGGGGAACAGTATCGGCGATATAAACTTTGCGACCCTTGCGGGTGGGGTGTAAAAAAGATATAAAAATATTTTT